>NZ_JBRUDG010000040.1:0-16273 GCF_053203725.1 Streptococcus porcorum
TTTCAGGAACTTTGAAAACTTTAAAAAACGGATTTTGATTGCCTTGAACATAAAGAAAGAGAGAACGAATTTCGTCCTCTCTAGGTGTTAGCTTTTCATCTACCCACTACAGTTGACAAAGAGCCCAAAAATCTATCATGACTATTCTTTATATCCTTGCAGTTGGTGTAAAAAATTCACCTTATCTCTTTGACTTTTTAAAATCCATACGTGACCAGAAAAATTTTCTAACAAGCTCTCTACCCTGGCATCATGTTTACGAGCATACGTCCAAACAAAATACAAAAAATCCAAATACTCTTTATCCCAATGCTCCTGAAACTCTTCTGGCATCTCAGGCCTACTCGCTCTGTTCTTCCTAAAATCAAACGAGCGTTTCAAAACACGATAGAGGGTTATCATAGGTGAGGACTTTAGCCAAACCACAGTATCTGCTTCTTTAAAACGTAGCTCCAAACTATCCCCGTAGTTTCCATCAATGATCCATTCTTCATGGCTCCTCATAAACTCTAACATAGCTCTTTTGAGTTGTTCTCTTGCCTCTTTTTCATCGCTGATTTTATGAAAAATACTATCTAAATGAAGTAAAGGCAAGTCTCTGATTTCCTGGATCTGTCTAGCCAGACTTGTCTTACCTGTTCCTGGACTTCCAATAATCATCAGTTTCATCGATCAAACCTAGACTTTCTTTACTAATTTCACAACTGCCTCAACCGGTGTACTATTGTCCAAACTAATTTCTAAGTCTTCCTCAATGATTGGAAGCTTGAAATGAATGGCTTTTACCCAACGTCCTGCCTCATTTTTTTCATCATAAATCTCGATTTTTTCAATCAACATCTGACACAATCGCTTCTTGTCGATATCTTCCATAACATCCATTAATGATGCAAAATTGACTAATATTTTATAAATATTGTCAGCGGTCATTTTATCTTTTAGGATTACCTCTCGTTTAGATTCACTTGTCTCAATTAGTGTTTCTACATCTGCTATTTTATCATAAATAGTATTTAATCTCATATCTAAATCAATTGACTTCTGCTGAAAATGAGGAACTTCAAAATTTAAGGTGTCAATCTGTTGGATTAAATTCATTTTAGTTGCATTTAGCTGACGAAAGAGACTCTTATATTGTTCAATTTCACTGTCTATCCTACTTGTATCAACCTGAATATTAATTTTTTCTTGAAGTTTTCGTGCAAAATCAGGTCTTGAAACTAACTTACTAATGATTGATAATACTTCATGGTCTAAATTTCCTGTTTTAAGCTGTTTATTAAATGTGCACTTATGACCATCTACATGTTTTCTATGTTTACAAGCATAGTAGTAATAGTTTTTATAGTATTCATCTTTCTTATTTTTATTTCGCTTGATACTTTTATTTCCATAAAGCCCAGCATTGCATAATGGACATTTTATCAACCCTGAAAGTATATAGATAGAATCGCCCTTGTTTGGATTCTCACGTTTATACTTATGGGCATTAGCTTCTCGTTTTTTCCTCACTTTTTTCCAAGTCTCATCGTCAATAATTGCTTCATGGATTCCGTCTGTTAGAATATAATTTTCAGACTGCGTGACTTTCGTTTCACCAGAAATTTTATCTCGAGTGCTTTCACGCCGTCCAAAAGCAATTTTTCCATTGTAAACTGGATTGTCTAAGATTCTTGCAATGCCACTTGATGAAAAATATGGAAGCGTACTATTGTGTCGAATTGGTTTCTTTATATCTAGGTTGGCTAAATGCTTGGCAATAGCTATAGTGCCCATATCACTGTTGGCAAATAAATCAAAAATCATCTTTACGGATTCAGCTTCTTCATGATTTACTTGTAATTGACCATTAACAAGGGAATATCCTACAGGCGCAAATCCACCATTCCATTGACCAGCTCTCGCTTTTTGTCTACGACCTTCCATAGCTTGAGAAATAATATTCTCTCTTTCCATTTCAGCAACTGCCGACAAGATCGTAATAACTAACTTTCCTGAATCCTTTGAACTATCCAGTCCATCATCAACGCAAATCAGATTTACACCATGAGATTCCATAATAGCTAGAGATTTTAAAGTATCCGCAGCATTCCGACCAAAACGTGATAATTTGAATACAAGTACATAGTCCACCTTATCTTTCTCTGCTTCGATGTCTGATATCATGTTCATAAATTCCGTTCGTCCTAACATGGTTTTACCAGATTTCCCAGCGTCTTGATAGGTTTTCACAATCTCAATATCAAAAGCATTGGCATATTGCTGAATTTTTGCTTCTTGAGCATCTAATGAAAATCCTTCAACCTGCATAGTCGTAGATACCCTTGTATAGATATAGGCTTTCTTTCGCTTCATTTAATTTCTCCTTGAAAAGTTTGACCAAAAAATACCCTTATAATCTTAAGGGTATTTTAACTCTTTTTAGAAAAGAATACAAGCAACTACTCATCAGTATACAGGTTTTCTTCCTTGATTGGTAAATTTGAGCAATCAATGTTGTCTCCATATTTCAGAAGCATTTCTTCCAAAAATCTCACTAGTTCATCCATAGATGACCTCCAAGTGAAATTATTTGACTCTGATTCCTCATTACAAAAGGCAGAAGTAGTTGCTTGTAGAAATGTAAATCATGTAAGTTCATGATAAACTCCTTCTATAACTCAACTATATTCTGCCATTTTTTGGAAATTATAAAAAAACCGTTAATGAATTTGATATTAGTTTTAATTCCATGCAAAAATCTTCTTACAGAAGGTAAAAAGATTTTAGTTTTAAAACATTGTTAGATGTGTACTAGAAGTATATATACAGTACGATTAAACACAACTCTTGTCAACATTTTAAAAATTATTATCCACTTAAAAAATTGCCTCATTCATCAACTTCATTTCATAAGGAATTAGCTTTGAACTTATTTGCGAAATATTATCCTTTAGATATTGGATAATATTAGGATAACCAGTTAACTCCTCTGGTAATTTTACTTTCTTGACTGCTGAACAAGGTACCCCATAATCAATTAAGAATTGTAATCTTTCATCAACTTGTTCATTTTCTAATAAAGAAGCAAACACGCTATAGTCCCCGCACTTCATTTTTGATTGGCTAAAAACATATTTTTGAATAGAATCAACAACAGCAAGAAGCTTGGGAATCTCAAAATTTGCATCAGTTCTCTGAAATTTCAGCATATAATCGATAGCCCGATCCAAAGGATCTTTCTTATTTTTTTTAACATAGTAATCGTATTGTTCATAAATCAATTCTTTGAATGATAGATTTATATATTTCAAGGCTGTTACTGCTTTATTTTGACTATAGCCATACTCATCTCTATGCTTCAGGTACTTATATCCTAAAAATAATCAGTTCTATAATAAATTAAAAATCGTGTTGGTAGAAAAATCGTCTACTTCTACCAACACGATTTTACAAAGAGCCAGTACTTACATCTCTTTTTCTCCTGTAAAACTATTGTATCTTGATACTTTAAGGAGTTTCAATCATTCGATCTGTTAACCGTTATTTTTTGGATCTAAACTTAATAACATAGCATTAATGGCGACGATGACTGTTGACACAGACATTAGGATTCCTCCTAATGCAGGGCTTAATGTGATACCAATAGGAGCCAAAATTCCTGCAGCTAGAGGGATAGCTATAAAGTTATAACCAGCTCCCCAAAATAGGTTTTGTTTCATTTTACGAGTTGTTTTGTGTGCTAATTCAATGAATGATTCAATATCTCCTGGATCGGATTGAGTCAATATGACATCAGCTGAATCCAATGCAACTTGAGTTCCAGCACCTACAGCTATACCAACATCTGCTAAGGCAAGAGAAGGAGCATCATTTACACCATCACCTACCATGATAACTTTCTTTCCTTCATCTTTAAGTGTTTTAACTAACTCATATTTGTCTTGTGGAGATTGATTTGATCTATACTCAATCCCTAAAACTTCTGCCGCGCCTTGAGCCGCTTTTTCATTATCACCTGTTGCCATAATTGGTTGAATATTGTTCTTTTTAAGAGCTTTAATTAACTCTTTACTCGTTGGTTTTAATTCGTCCCCTAAAGCTACAGCACCAATGGCATCATCGTTTTCTACTAAGACACTAAGAGTTGCTCCTTTTGGAATATCCATATCAAGATTACGTCCATAGGCTTTTTGACTGATTAATTGGTAACGGTGCCCACCTGCTTTACCCTCTACTCCAGAACCGGAAATCACATCAATCGAATCAAAAGATGCTGGACGTATATCTTGCTGCTCGGCGAACCTTATAATTGATTGAGCAATTGGGTGGCTAGATCCTCCTTCAATACCTGCCAATAAGGCAATGATTTCCTCTTTTGTATATTTGTCATTAAGAAGTTTTACATCTAATACTTTAAATTCACCAGTTGTTAAAGTACCCGTTTTATCTAAAATTATCACATCTGCATCTTGAGCTATTTCTAAGGCTTGGCGGTCTTTTACTAGTAAGCCACGGCTAGCCCCTAAGCTTGTGCTTCGGGCGGTTACCAATGGAATAGCCAGACCCAATGCGTGCGGACAAGCAATAACTAATGTAGTAATAGTAAATATAACTGCCGTTGGGATATCTCCAATAATCATCCACACTACAAAAGCAATTAGCGCGACAATAACAGCAATATAGAAGAGCCACCCTGCAACCTTTTGCGCAATATTTTCTGCCCTGGAAGGCTGACTTTGAGCTTGGCTAATTAAAGTCTGTACTTGAGAGATAAAGGATTGATCACCTGTCTCATTCACTTTAATATAAAGAACCCCTTCTCCATTTGTTGAGCCTCCGATTACTTCATCGCCAAGACCTTTTTTAACTGCTTTTGATTCTCCAGTCAAAAGAGCTTCATTTACACGTGATTCGCCACGCTCGATAGTTCCGTCTGCTGGCACATTTTCTCCGGCTTGAACACGAATTAAATCGCCTACCTGTAAGTCAGCAACTGGACGTATTTCAATTGAATCATCTTCTAACACAACGTGAGCATCTTTTGGTACCAACTTAGCCAATGCTGCTTGTGCGTCTCCTGCTTCTCCAATAGCTTTCATCTCAATCCAGTGACCTAATAACATGATTAATAATAATGAAGCAAATTCAAAGAAAAAGTCCATCACGTGTCCACCCGTTACGTAGGTAATGATAACAGCATAAATACTGTATAAATATGAAACACTTATACCTAAAGAAACTAGAGCCATCATTCCAGGTTCTTTTTGTTTAAATTCGTCAACTGCGCCTTGATAGAATGGACGTCCACCATAAATAATTAATATAGTAGATAAAATAGCTACTACAATATCAGAATATGGAAAAGTAAACTGGAATGGTAGGTCAAACCCAGCCATAGGGGATAAGAGCATAATAATGATTCCTAGTGGCAATGATTTTAAGAAAAGTTCCTTAAAGTTACCGTGATGATGGTGTTCATGCCCTCCGTGATGCCCACTGTGGTCATGCCCACTGTGCCCGCTGTGATCATGCTCAGCATGATGTTCTCGATGTTGATTCTTATGGTCTCCATGTTCTTCCGTGCTTACGTGCTCATGTTTTGAATGATCCATGTCGCCATGATTATGGTGACAGTGGGATAAATGTTTGTTGTTATTGTTCATTTTAAATTCCTCCTTATTCTTAATGATGATGTAAATGACACTCGCATTGTCTTTCTGGACAATTGCAATCCACTTCTTCTACTGCGAAAGATTTTTTTATCTCTAATATTTTTTCTAGTCGATCTATATCATCGAAGCTTAAGACATGATCTTCAATATTATTTATTATTCTACTTTAATTTGTCCCATCATACCTGCTTCTTCATGTTCAAGAATGTGACAGTGGTACATATAACTACCCTTCTTATTAAACTTAACTATAAGTCTTACTTTTTCGTTAGCCTCAATATATACAGTATCTTTCCATCCGCTCTCCTCTGGAGAAGGCGCATTACCGTTTCTTGATAGAATTTGAAACTGTGTGCCATGAATATGGAATGGGTGCCCCATTCCATGCATCATAGATCCTGGGTTTGTAATTTCCCAAATCTCTGTATCTCCAAGCTTCACTGTTTCATCAATTCTATTCATATCAAACTTTATACCGTTTATTGATACCATTTGACCCATACCTTGAAGCTCAAAGCTTCTTATCTTAGTAGCTTGTGCTTCTGACATTCTTTCTATATTCGTTAAGGTGCTAGGTACTTCAGTATCATCTTTCCCATCGCCTTTAACATTAAAGGTCATAATGGCTTCCTTATTACTCATAAGTGATAGCTGCGTTCCCTTTTCATACTTTGAAAAGTCCACTATTATCTCTGCTCTTTCCCCAGGTGATAACATAATATTTCTCTTGCTAACCGGTTTTTCTAAAAATCCACCATCAGATGCTATTTGATAGAATCCATCTCTATTATCTAACTTCAAATTAAAGTTACTTGCATTAGCACCATTAACTATTCTAAATCTCATCTTGACTCTATTAACCTCTAAATTAGGTTTAATAGCTCCGTTAACTATGATAGTATCCCCTGTTGCTCCATCCATCATATTTGTATTATAAATAAAACTGCCGTCCTTGCCAAAGCTTCTATCTTGAATTACTAAAGGTATATCATTTACTCCATATTCCTTAGGAATACTTAAGCTTTTTGATACTTCATCATCCACATAGAATAGTCCTGCTAAACCTTTATAAACTTGGGTAGCAGTATTTCCTCCAAAGTGCGGATGATACCACAATGTTGCAGCCTGTTGATTTACTGTAAAACTAGGCTCCCAAGTTGTTCCTGGTTCAATTCCTTGATGAGGGCCCCCATCCTTTTCTCCTTCTACCTCTAGTCCATGCCAGTGAACTGTAGTTGCTTCTTTTAGCCTGTTATTTACGTGCACATTTACTTGCTCACCTTTACTTACTCTGATGACAGGGCCTAAGAAGCTTCCGTTGTAACCCATAGTTCGTGTCTTGGTATTTGGTAAAAATGAAGTTTCTCCTTCTTGAGGTTCTAAAGTAAAATCCGCAATATTAGGATCTGGATTTTTATCCTCTAATAGTGGTGGTATAGGAAGTGTACTTTTTGTTTTACTTGTTTGAATATCTATATTAACTGCACTCTGGTTTATTTTAAAATAACTAATCATTGGTTCTAAAAGTGTAATATATCCAACTGCAGTTAATACGACTGTAAGTCCAATACCTAATAACATATGTTTATTCTTACTCATTTTTATTCCTCCTTATGTTAATGATGATGTAAATGACACTCGCATTGTCCTTCTGGACAATTGCAAGCCACTTCTTCTACTGCGAAAGATTTTTTTATCTCTAATATTTTCTCTAGTCGATCTATATCATCGAAGCTTAAGACATGATTTTCAATGATGCTTCCTATTACATTTCCAACTTTCTTATTGCAAATACGGTTAAAAATATCTTCTGCATAATCCCTTACGGCTTCTTTCTCTACAATATTGGCAGTGTAAATAAACTTTCTACCTTCTTGCTCTGTATTTAGTACGCCTTTTTCAACTAATCGACCTAAGATCGTTTTGATAGTGGATTCTGTCCAGTCCATTTTTTCTTTCAATACAGAGATGACTATTTTACTAGTTACTCGATCATTTGCCCAAACTACACGCATTACTTCCCATTCAGCATCTGTGATAGAAGTATTAAGTTCTATTGTGCTCATTTTCCTTTCCTCCTTGTCATTTACAAATGTAAACGAATATGTTCAAAATAAGTCTACTATTGTAAACGAAATTTGTCAAGTCTTTTTATTAAATTCTCACTTTTTGGGGTCAGTCCCTTAAAACTGAAAGTTTTAAAATGAAATTAGCCATCTACCTATACTGTGAGATGAAGGCTACGACTCATTCTGATAAGTCATCGATTTCATTTGATGGCAGGTTTGGAGCTGTTAGGCAAATTTGCCAAGGCTAATCATAGCCTTGCTTTAGCCCAAAAAAGACATCCAAGAGATTTCTCTTGAATGTCTGTAAACGCTGATATAATCGTAGGTCGCTTTGCTTTAAATTATACTTTTTTCTTAAACATTTGATACGAGTAGGTATTTCTTGTGAGTAATTTTCATCAAAAATTTCATATATAATCTTCCTATAATCATGGAAAAGTAGAAAGTAGTAAAAATAGTTGTTATCCTAGTTGATTAAAAAAATCTCTGATTTCCTCATCTTTTATAAAATAATATATAATTTTCCCCTCTCTTCTAGTGTCCAAGATGTTTTGATTGGCTAGTTTACGAAGATGGTGGGAGGCAGATGCCATACTGAGATTTAATAAACAGGCTATATCGCAGACACAGAGTTCTTCGACGGCAAGGAGATAAAAGATGATATTTATCTGTTTATTATCGGTAAATTTTGATAAAATACGAAGTGATTTTTGGACTTTTTCCTTTTCAAGGTAGTTCGTTGCGGTTGTAACATTTTGTTGATTTATAACATCCACTTGACAGATACTATCTTTTTTCATAATTTTTTCTCCTAGCCTAACACAGCCCATAGCATGTCAAAACTGTTGTTTTCAATCAGGATATATATCCCCAATCCTAAATAAACAACGGCAATAAACCATTTGCTATATTTTTCCAAAGTTTCTCCAACAGAAGGGATTTGTGCCAATTTTTGGGCAGAGAAAACCAAGAGATAAATCATGACTAGAAAGGTCAGTAAAGTCACTATCAAATTCGCTAAATTTAAGGTGGTAAAATATGGGACAAAGACACCAATATTGTCAGCGCCACAACTTGCAAAAGTAATCATAGCGACTAGAAAAATCAGGTTTTTATTGTCTTTTCGCAAACCATCTTTTGCAATAGCTTCTCCATCAGAATCTCCTAAAAGCAAAACTTTGAGGCCTAGGAAAATTGGAATCAAACCGAGTAAACCTAAAATCTCTTTACTAGGAATATAATTTAAGACAAATGCAAAAAGCAAACTTAGCAATATTAGACTAACAGAGCCTAGAAATTGTCCTAAATAGATGTTAATGATGTCTTTTCTGCTTTTTCTTTTGGCAAAAAATAACATTAGGATAATAAGTAAGTCTACGGCTGTCCCAGAATACAGGATTATTGAAGTAACAATATTTTGAATCATAAAACACTTCATTCAAATATATTTTTGAATGTATTCTAACATTAAACTTTATAGATGTCAACTTAAAATCCACCAATTAATAATTGCATGTCAATATTTGTATTGTGTAGTTTCAGAAATATATTGTAATTCAAATTGTAGAAAATTACATCAAATATTATAATGAAAAAAGAATCCAACAAAAATTGGACTACCTGTCTCCGGTTGAATACCGGAGACGGTAGCCCTAGGGTGTTTTTATTAAATTCTCACTTTTTTGGGGTCAGTCCCACGACCGTTGATTGAGCTTAAAACTATTTCGATTTATGAGCCATTGGAAATCTCGTATGATGAATATATGTCTAATTGCAAACATTAACTAGAGTAATAGCCTAGTTAATAAGCATGGGAGGGAGTTATAAGCTCTCTCTTTTTTGTCTGCGCTGTTCGCGGACAAATCGCACGTTGATTCGTGCGACGGGCGAAGACCATTTTTTGCTGATAATTTTAGCGCAGCTGAAATTATTTTGTTAGCAAAAGATGGGCAAGCAAAAATTGCGTGAAGCAATTTTTTCGGTGCGTAGTTCGCGCCGATTTTTTCGAGGCCACTTTTGTGGGCCGAAAAAGCAGTGAATTTTTTGAACCGTGAGGGTCAAAAAAGGGGTGCAACCCATAGCCCTCGGCAGAGCGTTTGTAGTTTTGATGAACCGTAGGGTTGTCAAAACTACAAAAACGTTACTTTTTGACAAAAAGTAACAAAAACCTCTGTTACTTGCTTCTCAAATTTTTTAATGAAAATCATTGAGTCTAATTTATTTGGCGAGGAATAGCGGAGCGCCTCGCCGTTGTTCGCTATTCGAGCAATCATAACACAAAATTTTAAGATATTGATAATTTAGAAATTAAGATACCAATCTTAAATAATCACTTTTCTACAAAAATAATGGGGTCATTTATCTATCCATTTTTTAAGTCATAATGGGTAACTTTATAAAACCATTATCTGTTAAAGAATGGATTACTTTATTGGTCCGCTATTTTTGAAAATATGGGCTTCTTTAATTAGTCCATTAATTTAGAGAATATGGACTAGTTTATTCAGCCATATATTATACAATTATGGACTACTTTACTTGGCCTTTTATTTTACAAACATGGATTACTTTATTAGCCAATGTTTTTCAATCATGGAGTAATTTATGAATCCATTATTACAGCCAAAATGGTCAACTATACAAAACCATTAATCGCTTAAATATGGATTACTTAAATAGTCAATACATTTTTCTATAATGGACTCGTTAAGGTGTCAATTTCATTCTAATAGTAAGAGATTGGTCTCCATAGATTTCAGTCCTAAAGAATAAAACATCAGTAATTAATTACTTGGTTCAGGGATAGTTCCCAATAAATTCATTCTCAAATTTTTAAAATGAGTTTTTAAGGCATACTGTATTAAAGAAAAATTTTTAAGGAGTATACGTGATGCCAAAATTAACTATTTCATTTAAAACAAATCCGAGAATGACAAACATTCGACATAATAATCGAGATTTAACAGAAAAAGAATGGAATAGCCTAGAACATTCACATATTCTTAGAGATAAAAGTCATCAAAATATTGTAGTGAAACAATTAGATATTCGAGAACTATATGAAAAGGAATTCGGGCCTGCTTTGAAGGAATACAATGAAAAGCAGATAAGAAATGATCGAAAAATCAAGGATTATTATAAACATGTTGGTAAACTTGATACCTTAGATCAACAGAGAGAGTTTATCATTGGTATTGGATCAAAAGCGGATTGGGATGAATTACCAGAAGGATATAAACTCAACATAGGGATATATTTAGCTAAATATGCACAAGATTTCGAAAAACGTCATCCACATTTCCGTGTTTATAATGCAGTAGTGCATTGGGATGGAAAAGGTGCTCCGCATTTACATTTAAATGTAGTTCCTGTCGCAACTGGTTACAAAAATGGTCTTTCAAAACAACCAAGCTTTTCAAAAGCATTGAAGCAATAGGGATTTACAGAAAAAGGAAAGTTTCAATTGATGCCTTATCGTAACAACGAAATTAAAGTCCTTGAGGACATGTTAAAAGAAATGGCGGTTGAACGTAAAAAAGAAGGCACGAACAATATTAAAGACATGCGTGAGTATAAAGAAATGATGGCTGAACTTGAGGAGGAAAAAGAAAAGAAACTGAATGAGATTAAAGCTGAAATCACTTCTGAGGTCTCAAACGTAGAAAAAGAATTTGCAAAAAAGAAAGAGAAGTTGAATACACTTGAAAAAGAGATTGATAGAAAAACACAATCAATTGAACAATATGATAATGTCATCCATTCAAAACAAGAGTCTGTTAATAAGTTAGATGAAAAGTTTGAAGCTAAAACTGATAAACTAGAATTACTATTAGCTCAAGAAAAAGCTATAAATGCTATCAACGAACAATTATTAAAGGATATTGGAATTAAAGAGGATAAGAATTACCTATTTACCAAGGACTTTAAAGTAGAGGAACGTGGACTAATTGGAAAAAAAGAAAAATTTGCAGTTGTACCTTTAAAAATTTTTGAAAAAATGTTATACCAAGTAAATACCAAACCTATGAAACAAATTTTAGACGATTTTATTGATAAAGTCTTTAACAATAGTATTGTCAAAGGATTAAAAAAGAAAATTAGCCAATTGACTGGTGAATTGAAAAGAGCTAGAGTACAACTTCAACATGAGAGGTCAGTACGCATTGCTGAACAAAAAGAAGCGGAGAAAAAAATGGATTCGCTATTGAAGGAAGTGCAGCCTGCAATGAACCTATACGAAGATTTTCAAAACTATCTCACTGAAAATGATAAGAAAAAAGTATTTGAACGCATCGAAAAACACAAAAAATTACACCAAAAACAAATAAGTAAAAATCGCAATACAAATGATTATGAACGTTAAAAAGTGCAGATCAATTCTGCACTTTTTAATTTATTTAATTACTCAATCATTCCAAACCAAGTTAACGCATCGATGATAGCTTGTTCTTTTTTGGGTGGACAATTTGGAACTCTTTGATTTTCTTTCTTAGAGTGATTATAGTTCTCTCGCTCGATTATCCCAAGTTTCCTTTTTACTTGTGCAATGTTAAGGGTAGATACTTTTAATTCAAATTTTCTAAAGACATAATCTTTGATTTCTGAATAAGTGGCATCCTTCTTGACAGAAATATCTTTGAGATCTTCTTCATTGATTTCAAGATCAATATGATGGTTGATATCTCGTTTGGACAATTTTACAACCGCCTCGGTTCGTGCAGTGTGCGGAAACATATCTACTGATTGGATATAGACGACCTCATAAATCCCCACAAGTTTCACTAAATCTCTTGCCAGTGTTGACACATTACAAGACACATAGACCATTTTTTCAGGTTGATATTTTAAAATAGTTCCTAACAACTTTTCATCTAAGCCTGTGCGAGGGGGATCAACCACTAATGCTGAGGCACGATAGCCTTCACTATACCACTTAGGAATAAGCTCCTCTGCTAAACCTGCTTCATAATAAGTATTTTGAAAGCCCATACTAGCCGCATTTCGCTTCGCATCTGCGATAGCTTCTGGAATAATATCCATCCCTCTCACAGACCTCACTGTATTGGCAAAAGCAAATCCAATTGTCCCCACACCACAATAAGCATCAATTAAATCATCTTCTGCCGTCACATCAAGCGCCTTGACAGCTTCAGCATATAAAATCTGTGTCTGTTTAGGATTAAGCTGATAGAAAGCCCTAGGAGATAATGCAAAGCTATAATCTAAAACCTCTTCAAAAATAGCATCATCCCCCCAAATAATCTCCGTCTCTACACCATAGATTTCACTCGTCTTACTACGATTATAATTAACCGCAATAGTTTTAATATCGGAAAATGCCTCAGTAAGCTCCTTGATTAAAGGCCCTAAACGAACCTCCTTACTCGTAACAAAGATTAATTGAATCTGTCCACTTGCTTGAGCTTTTCTGACCATTACCGTCCGAATCCCTTGAATTTTCCGTTCATTATAAATTGGAATTTGATACTTATCCAATAAGTTAACGACGGCATTAATGATAGCTTGGGTATCTTGATCCTGTACTAAACAGTCCCTAATCTCTACTAAACGATGTGAGCCTTCTGCAAACAGACCTGCTTTAAGGGATTGTCCAAATTGTCGAATTTGAAACTGCAATTTAGCACGATAATGCACTGGTTTTTCCATCCCAAGTGTAGGTTTTAAATGAAAACTCTCATACCCTTCTGGCTTAAATTTCTTTAATGCTTGCGCTAAAACATCTGTCTTAAACTCTAATTGTTTATCATATCGCAGATGCATCAATTGACACCCGCCACACTCCTCATAAATGGAGCAAGCAGGATCTACTCGAAAAGGAGAGACTTTGTTAATTTTTAGTAACCTAGCCTCAACAAAATTGCGTTTTACTGCTGTGACTTGACAAAAAACCTCCTCACCTTTTAAAGCACCTGGCACAAAAACCAAGGTTTTCTTATAAAAACCAATCCCCTCACCATTGATTCCCATCCGCTTTATTTTCAAAGGAATACGTTGCTTGAGCTTTAATATCATCTTATTAACCTTCTTAAAAAATTTTCTTCTTACTTATTCTACCACAAAAGTTTGGACATGTATTTCCTACCCTTCTCTAGAAAATGATTTGGTCGATTCCATATATTTTCATAGAATAAGGACTCCTATTTTTCATTTTAAACAAAACATTACACATACCATTAAAAATCTTGATATAATCTTGTAAAACCTCCCTATCAACATATAAAAGTACAATGAGAGGTCAATCTTTCTTATATCATCAAACTACTAGTAGGAGAGCTCCAATGCAGAGAAAATATGTAACGGCCCGTATGATCAAATCAATTGGTTGGGAAAATAACATTTTAGAAGTAGAATACCACTCTGGCTTAATTCACCAGTATCATGATGTTTCTGAAGAAGAATACATCCGTGCCACTACAGGATCAATTGATAAAAAGATTAGGCTCATCGGAAAATCACATCCATTCACGAAAGTAAAAGGCCATAACCTTTAAAAATAACAAAAAAACAGTTAAAAGTAGAAATTTGCTATAATAAATACTATGAAAATCACAAAAATTGAAAAGAAAAAACATCTCTACTTATTAGAAATTGATCATACTGATCAGCTCTATGTCACAGAAGACACCATTGTACACTTCATGTTAACTAAACAAATGGAACTCGACCAACCTACACTTGATAAGATTAAAGACTTCGCCCAATTTTCACACGGAAAAAATCGAGCTATTTACTATCTGTCTTTCAAACAAAGAAGCAAGAAAGAAATTCAAGATTACCTCAAAAAACAAGGAATTGAAGCACGATATATTCCTAGAATTATCACTGTTTTGGAAAAAGAAAATTGGATTAACGACTTACGTTATGCAAAAAATTACCTCAGTCAGAATCTCCATAATGGTAATAAAGGGCCCTACATTCTTTCTCAAAAACTCAAAGAAAAAGGCATTGACACAGATATCATCACTTCTTTATTAAAAGATTATGACAGCAGTCAGCTGAGTCAGCAATTAGCTGAAAAAAGCTTACGCAAATATCAAGATAAGCTTCCTTACAAAGCACTAAAAGATAAAATCATTCAACAACTCTTAGCAAAAGGGTTCAGCCTTTCAGAAAGCAAAGCTGCTGTCCAAAACTTAGAAATCCAAGAAGATGACGAATTAGAAGAGGAATTAATTTATAAAGATCTAGATAAAGTCTATCGAAAATTAAGCCGTCGCTACGATGGATATGACTTACAACAACACATTCTACAAAATCTTTCTAGAAAAGGATATGATTTCTCAAAGATCAAACAAGCTCTAAAAGAATATTTATAGCGTTCTTTAGAATGGCCATTTAGTTCTCACATTATTAACAAGGTACAAGACGCTATTTCGATAAGTTTTAACATCCTAGTGGTGCGTCTCTAGGATGTATAGCAAGTAGTGAAGCTTTTATGACATGCTAATCATGAGAAGATTTCTTTTTGACTTCTAGGAGTCTCACGTTTATGGTAAGATTACAAATATTTATAGCTACTTTCAACAAAAAGGATGCTATTTTTATTGAAATATGCTATACTGAAACAGATAAACGTCTTTTTAGAAAGTAGATACACATGAAATTACCTAAGGAAGGCGACTTTATTACAATTCAAAGCTATAAACATGATGGCACACTCCATCGTACTTGGCGTGATACCATGGTACTAAAAACTACAGAAAACGCTGTAATAGGAGTAAATGACCATACTTTAGTCACTGAAAGTGATGGCAGACGCTGGGTTACCAGAGAGCCCGCTATTGTCTATTTTCATAAAAAATATTGGTTTAACATCATTGCAATGATTCGAGATAATGGTGTTTCCTACTATTGCAACATAGCAAGTCCTCACATTATAGATCAAGAAGCACTAAAATACATCGATTACGATCTAGATGTTAAAGTTTTTGCCGATGGCGAAAAGAAACTTCTTGATGTTGACGAGTATGAGCTTCATAAAAAAAAGATGGGATACCCTACAGAAATGGACTATATTTTAAAAGAACATGTTAAAATTTTAGTTGATTGGATCAATAAAGGTAAAGGACCATTCTCAGAATCCTATGTCTCAATTTGGTATAAACGTTATCTTGAATTGAAAAAACGATAAAGTTGTCACGATTACATCCCTTTTTTACCATAAATCACATCAAAACTATAGAAAGAGAATTCTGTATTCTTTAAAAAAGTACTAGCTCATAAAATGAGATACAAAAAATTACTTTTATGAACAGGACTTTCTCGACCGTAGTCAAATGACGAAACTTCCCTTATAAGACTATCTCTCTTTCTTTAACATTTAGACTCCTTAATCTTTGGCTCTTTGTCAACTGTAGTGGATAGATAAAAAAGCTAACACCTAGAGAGGACGACATTCGTTCTCTCTTTTTCAATACTCAAAGCGATGTAAATCTTTGTTTTAAAGTTCTTAAAGTTTCTAAACCCGAAAGCCTGTCTCTTGATGTCCTTGATGAGTTTATTGGTCGCTTCCAGTTTAGCGTTGGAATA
>NZ_JBRUDG010000041.1:0-15677 GCF_053203725.1 Streptococcus porcorum
CTGCCCCTTTTTCAGGATTGACCAAGTATTTCTCCAGTTCCTTGGAAAGTCCAAGCATATGCACCAATTCTTCGCGATCGCTCTTAGCCTGTTTTAATAGAATCATAAACTCGCTATTGGCAATAATACGTCTGCCATTGGCATCCAAAAGAAGTGTCTCCACATTTTGAGTAATGCCAGTTGGTATCGCCCCATACTTACGGACACGACTCCAGAGTTTAAAGAAGAAATCAGAGGCATATTTGTCCAATAAAAGAAGCTGCATTTCATCAAAGTAAATCTAGGTCTTCTTCCCTAGTTTCTGGTTTTTCACCACACGATTCCAAATTTGGTCAAAGATAACCATAAGGGCAATTTGTTTTAATTCATCGCCTAATTTTTTGACATTGTAAATAAGGAAATGACTGTCTGTTTTTATATTGGTCCGATGTGAAAATATATCTAGCGACCCTTCTACATAGAGTTCCATATCCAGTGCCAAGTCCTTAGCTTCCTGTTCAGGTTGTTGAGATAAGACAAAGACCCACTCGACCAATGATGGTGTGTCAAAATGCTTATAGGTGAGTCGTGTCACACGGTCAATCAAGGACTTCTCACGACCATCCATTTTGCGGTCCAAGAGCTTTCCAATCCAGGACAAGAGAAATTCGGACTTGACCTTGACTGGATCCTCATCCATATTCTCATCGGATAGGTCTAAGACATTTAAGAAGGTAGTGGAATCTGGGGCAATATCAATACTCTCCCCACCAAAGGCTTGACCGATAATACTGTACTCGTTTTCTGGGTCAACAATAATAATTTCAGTTTCACTATCTGCTTCCTTGAGCTTAGTAGAGATGATTTCATGTTTTGTCGCCATTCCTTTACCAGCTCCAGAAGTTCCTAAAATCAAACCTGACGGAGTATTTAACTTGCCACGGTCAATACTGATAATATTACTTGAGATTTGATTGATACCATAAAATTTCCCACCCTTGTCCTGAATATCTACGGAAGTCCAAGGTGCATTTACGGCAATGTTTGAAGTCAATAGAGACCTAGAAATACCTTCAAGATAGTTCTTCCCAAATGGCAAGAGACTATTAAAGGCAGCTTCTTGCATATAGGTCAAATTATCAATAATCATATCATTAGACCCTGCAACTTGCTTGATAATATCAAGAGTTTGTTTGAGTTGGTCTTCAGTATCCGCCAGCACGCCAATTAGAAATACGGTGTCAAACAGTTTATCTCCTGTTTGGGTCATGGTTTGAAGAAGAGCCTCAGCTTCATCTATATTGTTTTCAAGAACATGCCCGACCTTCTCCAAATAGATTCCAGTCCGAGCCATCTTTTGTTGTTCCCCAATCTTTTGCGATTCCATCAAGGTCTTCTTGGTTCGTAGCTTGGTCATGGTTTCAGACTTGGTAGAGCCTTTAGCATGTAAGCTAATCATTACTTCCAAATCTGACTGCATCAAGTCTCTAATAAATTTATCCCCTAGCTCCATACCATAGTCACGAACATAAACAATCTGTAATAATCGATCGTCCAATTCAATATGATTCTTATGTTTAAAGGAAAGGTAGGTTGGGGCAATAAAGTGTTTGGTGGATTGACCTGAGAGGGTCAAGTCCTTGTAAGAGAACGGTGAATGATTTTCACCTCGTAACATATCCGCAAGGACATTCACTCGCTCCTCTCCACCAAGTAAACCAAGAGATACATCAATCTCTGAAAAGCCACTCATGAAATATTCCCCAATCTGTGACAGAGAACGAAAAGCTAGTTTTGGTGTTTGGTCGCTCTTGCCAAATGAAAGAAACTTGACGGCTGAAAAATTGTTCTCACCCGCCTCTAAGTTGGCATCCATCATGCGATTCAATTCGTCACGATAATCATCAAACCCATCTTCCTGTAAGGGATAGAGAATACTCTTACGGAATTTTTCCAAATTAACTTTTTGATTGAAAATAGTCAATTGGAAATTGGTCTTATCATCCAGTGAATTGATTAAATCGGAATATTTCTCCACGATAGCTCCCTTATCATCTAAGCCAACTGTTTGATAATTAACATCTCCTAAAAGATAGGTTTGTGAGAAATAGCTTGGACTGACCTGCATAAGGCCATTCTGAAAAAGCCCTTGATAGGCTAACGTATTTAAGGTAGAAGGTCTGATCTCCTGCTTCTGTGTTTTCGTCTTTTGCTTTTTGTCATTAGAAGAGGTCTTTGGTTTCATTGAGTGTTTTAATTTTTTCACATTGGTCTCCTTTTCTTCCAGTAAATGTGCAGTCTGGTACTGTTAGTTCATAATGAAAACGGTACTTGAGGTAGATTTCAAATGGTAAATCATTAGGGCGATAGACCCCAAATAACATGAGTGGAATGGTAAAGCTAAAAACAAAACCATAGACAAACCAATCCCCAAATTGCCAGTAAAATAGGTTCAAACCCAATACCAAAATGGTTATGGCGACGGCTGGAAATACAAAAATAACCTGTCTAGTTGTAAATCCCAGCCATGCCCTGTGTTGAACCTTTGAAATGTCTTTAAAGACACGTGTGTTCATAAATGTTCTCCAATCTAAGTAAGCTATAAAAAGAGGAGGCGGGCAATTTACTCCCATCCTCCTACATCCCCAAAATACTTCGGGCGGTCCGTTGACTGCCAACCAAGGCAATGATTAACAATATGGCCTGTACCAAGCCACCAAACATAATGGCGAGTGATTCCATCACTCCAGCTCCATTTGATACGGCAATCTTACCAGCCGACTCAAACAAAGGAACAAGAGATACAATTAGAAAAATCAAAATACCTTGAACGGCATAGACCATGATGTTTTTAAGATAGCCAATCCCAACACTTCTCCAGTCATCACTAAGGAAGGTCGGAATGGTAACAGGGGCAAAAGGTATCATCAGATAGAGTTGGATAAAGCGAATGGTAATCAAGATATTGACAACCATGATGCTGGCCATTCGTACCAACCAAATGAGAATCGCAAAAAAGCCAATAATCATTTTTCCTACAATTCCAGATCCCTTAATGCCTGAGATGGTATCATAATTAGCACCACCATTCGTGACAAGCCCTGCCACTTGTTCAATAACATAAGAGGCAAGGGCAATAATGGCTTCCACAATAACCGTCGTATTGGTAATCACGATCGCGACCATGATGTAGCTGACAATCATAGGTGCTATGGCTTCAAAGGTCATTGCACCACCTGAGTTTGCGATTTTCTTGGCCATTTTTGAAAATTCGAGTACGAGAACAACCGCAAGAATAGCTACTCCCAAGGGCTGCATAATCCCCTTGGTAATGGCTGTCATGTAAGACCACACCGTCGGATTAAAGTCCGCTAGTGACTTAACCAAGTTGGCGGTTGATTCTAAATCCACTTGAAACCCTTCAAAAAGGCTATCGCTAGATACTTTTTCAGAGGCTAGAAATACAAAAGGTGACGTAAAATTCATTATCATGTCATGTGCAGTCCTCCCCTAAATGGTAATCTGAGTCACAAAAGCACCAGCGGCTCCCACCATGACCCCACCAACAATTTCTAGAATGGCATTTCGGACACCTGGCCCACCATCTTTAATGTTGGTTGAAAGGTTGATAATGCCCATAACAACAAGAAAGGCTCCTACTGCAATTAAGCCTTTTTGTAATAGAGACATGGCTTGGGAGAACATGGAGCTAGCGTCCACTCCGTAAACAAAACCTGTTAGTTTTTGATTCATATAATTCCTCATTTCTATTAATGTAGTGTCGTTTCTGTGCTTAAATCCCTTATTTTATGGCCTGACAAATCTACCTCTTCCTCAGCGGTTAGGGGATTGATATGATAGTGCCACCAGCGTACATCGGTTTCCTTATCCGCAAGCCATTTCCAATATTTGTGTTTGAGCGGAAAATATTTCTTGGTTCGAAAAACAGGAACCCCTGCAATGCGTACAAGACACTCATCTCGTTTCATATTCCCTACTTCATCAGCCGTCATCAAGTCACGAGCAATTTTCTGGTGAGAGGTCGAACTTGAACCAGTCTGCCCAAAAGAGCGACTGCTACTTCTGACATCAATGGTTTGTTTACCTAATAGACCACTCATAAATTTGAAAGTTTCCTCGTCATTTCCACCCAAATAGAGGAGGCTGTCACAGTTCCCCAGTATAGTTTTCCAAGCCTCTTTTTCCTTATAAAGTCCTTGGAGTTGAGCAATATTTTGCAAGATTGGAACTATACTCATATTCCTAGAGCGAACTGTTGAGGTTTGTTCAGCGAAGTCTGGGATTTCTCCGACATTCGCAAACTCATCCAGATAGCTTCTAACATGAATAGGCAGTTGCCCTTTAAAGTCAACATCAGCCTGTCTGGTCAAAGTGGAGAAAACCGTAGAGAAAAATAAAGCAGATAGGAAACGAAAAGTCGTATCATTGTCTGGAATAACAAGATAGACCATGGTCTTTTGAGTGCCCCACGTTTTCAAATCCATAGTGTCTCTTTGCGTCAAATCAATCACCGATTGGATATTAAAGAGGGCAAACTTAGCGGTCGTCACAGCAATGACCGAATCCAAGGTCTTGTCCTTGTAGTTTTGAAAATCTGCCCAGTTTCTCATGGTAAAGTTTTCGTGACCGTATTTTTTAGCATAATCTTCAAACAAGACTTCAAGAACACTTTTGTCCTGATTGTCTCCCTTTGATAAGAGTTTGATAAGTTTCCCAATCTCAGAAAAGGCCGGATAACGGCCACGCTTACGTCTTGCTTCCTGCTCTTGCTTGGAACTTCCTGGAGGATTGTAAAAATCCACCAAATAAGAGGCAATAGCTCTCACCAATGTCATGGAAGCCTCGTCCCAAAATGGATCACTGCGAGAGCCAGACCCACGGGTATTGTTAAAATAGACCGTTAACATGCGGTTCAAATCATTCTCTGTTTCTACATAACGAAAGGGATTAAAACCGTCTGAATTGGTCATATTAACCAAGTCTAAAACCTTGACCTGATAACCGTTTTCTAAAAAGAGTTTACCTGTCTTCTCAGCCAAATGGTCTTTCGGATCTACGACAATATTGGAACAATTAAGTTGGATAAGGTTGGGTTTCACAAAGCGAAAGGTCTTACCTGCCCCAGAACCCCCAATGACAATCAAATTTTTATTTCGATCAAACTGGGGTTTCTTCTTTTCCAACAAGGTTAGACGAACATCACGAGCCAAAATCGTGTCATTGAAAGGATTCTTACTGTAAAAGTTCCGCTTTTCCTTACTGGTTCCAAATCGTGCAGAACCGTATTCTTCCCCTTCTCGATAGACTTTCTGTCCTGTCGATACATAAAGATAGACTAGTGTCATCGTTAGAACCCCAAGGATAAAGGCAAGAAGAGATTTTTGAGTAAAGGAAAATAGCCATAAAGGATTGAAAACCTGATTTAACCCCTCTCCTAAGAGGTAGGCAAATCGTTCCATAGGTGAGGCATTGGTTAAACTATCATAGAGTAGAGTTAGACGATGGCAGAAATAGCCAAAGGCGAGCCCCAAGAGTCCAAAGACAAATGCTTTTTGCCTGGAATACATTACAAGGTCACCTCCTTGGTTTTGACTGCCGAAGGTTCTGTCACTCTAATTTTCTCTTTGGCCAGCTCTATCTCTTGGTCCAAGGTTTTATCAAAGGTTAAACCTTCTAGCTTCTCTGGATTAGACATCAGTTTCTTCAACAATTCATCCAAGTGATGATCGAGCAAGGTCTTATCCTTGGCATAAAAGTAGAGATAGTCTTTTTGCCAACTAATTGCGATTGGCAGTTTTTCTGACTCCATCAGCTCCTTAAATTTCTCCACATCGATTGGCTTATCCAGTATGTCTTTACTAACATCTATCGCTTCAATTGCGTAAGGGCTTTGAAGGAGTTCTTCCAGTTTTTGAACCCCAATCTTATAAGCTGAATCTTGAGCTAAGGCTTGCCTAGCCGACCATTCTAAGAGCTTTAAGAGGGTTCTGACTGTCAATAAACTACTTCTTTCCACGTATTGCATCGCTTGACGTTCTTGTTGTTCAGATGACATGGTGACCTCCTCTTTTTTTCGATTCCCTATCAAACATAAGGTGTTTCCATAATACGGAAGCACTCTTGATTTTGGTATCACAAGAAAGTTACGACATAAGCCAAACTATTCCAAAGTAAATGTAAGGCCATTGCCGTCATACAATCAGTTTTCAATCGAACAGCAGCCAAGGTCAAGCCAAGACAGCTATACATGAGCCAACTCCCTAACTGATTAGGTCCATGGGATAGAACAAAGAGAAAACTGGTCACGCCTATTTGTACAAAAGGGAATGTCAATTTTTCCCAGAGCAACTGCCTATAAACTATCTCTTCAAGGACACTTGCATTGACCAGAAACAATAAAAAGATAACATGAGGAACCTGCTTTCCAACTTCTACCAATAACTCTTGATTCCTAGTCTGAACTGGAAATAGAAAACTGATGAAGACTGCAAAAGTCACCATACACATAAAACCGAGAAGCAACCATCTTAGGTGATTTTGCCAGGTCATATTTTTTTCTTGAACTGTTTTATGACGGGCAATCTCTAGGCAAGTCACACTTAATAGGACCAATTGTAGCAGGACTATCCCCTCTATTGTCAGATACTCTTTCAGGTATAAACTCACCAGAAGACCGTTAAGCTGTATGGCTAGATAAAACACCACTATCCTTATCATTGTCACCTCTTGAATAAATCTTCATAATCAATTTCTAAGACTAGAACGATTCGCTCAACCCATCTTGTCTGGGGCATCAGACGATTGGATTTGTAATGTCGCAGTTTTTGATAGAGGCGATTAAATTCACTTGGATAAACATATTGACCGTTGAATACTTTGCGAGCTAGTTCTGCCCAAGTGAGGTCTTTTTCTGCCAGAATGATTTCTAAATTGTCCCAAAATCGTTCATTCATCTTCACACCTACCCTGTCACTTGTTTCATCAGGCTGGCCAGAAACAGTTCTTCTTTTACCTGTCTGGGAAGAAAGGTTCGCACTTCGTCTAGCCCAATAGATGGATAGACGTGATTCTGACAGACAATGAGAGGCAGACGAAGGTTTTGGTCTGGCTTTTGGAGAATGAGCTGAATCATCTCATTCAAACTTATCGAATATTGACGTTTAAAGCGAAGAAATCGTGGCGACAGCAACTCAAAACAATCCGTGGTTTTGGCAAAGAGTGACAGTAAGATTTCACGGTTTACATCACACGCATTTATACAACGATAAGTCACACCATAGGTCGTCAAAATGGTTAGTAAGTCTTGATTTGTATTGATATTATTTCCTAGATATACCTCAAGCATAGACACCTCCTTATAGGGTTAGGCTATTTTCAACTGTTTGTTCAGGAGTTGAGAAATAGCGACTCATATCAATGGGCATCCGTCCTTCACCAAAGCACTTGACCGTCACTAAAGTCGTTAAAATGCCATCCTTTCCCCTAGCAGAATAATTTTCACCAAAGGCACGAAAGGCCAGGTGATTGTCTTTCGTCAAGAGAGTATCTACACCATTTTTAATATCCCTAGTTTCCATAAAATCCGAAATCCGATGAAGATTGGATTCGTAGAATAGGGGATCATTCATCTCTTTGTGGTAATCATCTTCAAAAGTCACCTCAAAGTCACAATCAAAATTGGGGAGTGATAGTATCTTTTCCACTAACTGATTTGTTTCAGCTTGGTGAATACGTTCTTCTAATTCAGTACAATCTAGGATACTTTTCTTATGTAGTAGGTTCATGTTTTTCTTCCTCTTCCGTTCTTCTAAATTCTCTGGCAATGGCTTCAATAACTGTGACAGTCACGCTATTGCCGGCCTGTTTGTATAGTTGACTCTTACTAGAAACACTCTCTGCTCTTTCATAAGCCCAGTCAGGAAAGCCTTGCAGTCTGAAACACTCTCTTGGTGTCAGTCGTCTTATTCTCAGCCGATAAAGTTTCCCCTCTAAGACAATGCCTGTGACTTCATACCACTTATCCTGTCGATATTCCAGAGCAGCAACTACCACTCCCATATTGTCTGAAGTCGTCAGAGTATTGGATATTCCCTTTCCCACTCGTCCCCTACGTTTGGTTGAGTCTGGATAAGCCAGATTGACAGAGTCTCCAAGAGTTGCCTTTGCGTACCCTTTTTTTGTGGCTTCCTTGATTTTCAGAAATGGCAGCTCCTCCCTCAGCAAAATCTTTGGCACCTTGTCTCCACCTTGCATGGTGGTCAAAGTCGGTGACAAGCCAGATATGTCAAATACTCTTCCAGTCTGGTCAAAGCTAGTCGGCAGATTTCCTACGACAACAACTCCGTGTCTGTCTTGACTTGTCAAAGTAAACATAGGGTCTTGATTGTCCTTAAGTCGACGACCATGTTGCCGTTTTTCTAGTCTATCTGGTGTTAAGACTGGAATGGCGATTTTAGCTCCCTCTCCTTTACCTCTTGTTAGTGTAGGAGCAAGTCCACTCGTCAGATAGACTTCACCATTCAAACCACGTTTAGAGGGATTGATATTTCCTAACCTTTCAAGATGAGCTGAGCTGTTTTCTCTTCTGAGAGGAAATATGAATCTGGAACGGTATCTTCTAGAATGTCCGATAATAAAGACCCGCTCTCTGTTTTGCGGGACTTGGAAGTCCTTACTGTTAAGCACCTGCCATTCGACATCATACCCCAATTCATCCATCGTGGAGAGGATTGTGGCGAACGTCCGTCCCTCGTCGTGATTGAGTAGGCCTTTGACGTTTTCCAAAAATAGAAAACGTGGTTGGATTTGTTTGGCCGCTCGAGCAATCTCAAAAAAGAGAGTCCCTCGAGTATCTTCAAATCCCAATCGTCTGCCTGCGAGTGAAAATGCTTGGCAAGGAAATCCCCCGCAGATGATGTCCACTTGCCCTCTAAATTGTCTAAAATCATGGTCTGTGACCTCTTTAATGTCATGGTATTCTATTTCTCCTTCTGTGTTAAACATGGCTTTATAAGATGTTCTGGCGAATTTATCAATTTCACAAAAGCCCAGGCATTTATGACCCTGTGATTCCATCCCTAGCCTAAAACCGCCTATCCCAGCAAATAAATCTAAAAATTTCATTTTTCCTCTCTTTCCAACTAAAAAAGAGCCTTACACATGTAAAACTCTTGCCTATATATGATCATCCATATCTGGTGCACGGATGATTTCAACAATCAAAATGATGATAGAAATCAGATAGATTCCACCTAGTATCCACCAAATCATCTTATTCACCTCCTTTTACTTCTTGTCGTCTCAGTTGCTTGGTCCACTCTGACAGCACACCATTAAATACGTATTCAGCTATTACTTCCGCTGACCGAGCAAATCGCATATGTTCCAAAGCATACTGATAACGGTCACTAAAATAAATCATGGCATAGTCACTAGCTGACTGAGATAGACCTGTCTGTCTTAACTGATCATGAACCAAACCCCAAATATAGTCTCGATCGTACTTGGTCACGCCATCAACTTTTGAAGTAAAGTTCTCTTCTTGTTTCTCATCTACCAGCTGCCTCTCCTCCTCGTCCTCAATAAGGAAATCACTCCCTTCAGTTTCACTATATTTAGTCTCACTTCCTTCAGTCTCACTAGGGGCTGAATTTAAGACCGGCCCCGTCTTTCTTTGAGACTCCCCTAGTGTTTTTTTAACACTAGCCCCGTCAGTATGTAAGACTGGGGTAGTTTCATGTTCTAATTCCCCCAAGTAAATTTTATTTGCCATTCGACCTTTTTCACTAGAGGACTGTTGGACTTCATCAATTAAGCCATAGTCACGTAAGGTTTTCTTGATAGAGAGTAATTTTGACTTTGAACAGCCTAAAAGTGCCATCAGATTTGAATTGGAATAAATCAAGTAAATAGCCCCATCCTCATCAATCCAGCCCTTACTCAAAGACAGCTCCAACCTATCTTTTAAAACCGCGTAGGCTACCTTAACCTCCAGCTTTATATCCTTATAACGTTCACTCTCAAACAAAATTTTAGGGAGTTTATAATAACGCTCTGATGTCTGATACTGATTAGCGGTAATTCGTTTCATGATTGTCCCTCCAAGACTAATATTCCAACATTTCCAAATTCATCAAATCGGATTAAACCTGGTTGTTCCATTTCATCAATTAGCTGTGTTGCTTTCACAATATCAACTCCTAAAATAGCCACAAGATGACACATCACGATTTGGCGTGATGATTGTTCCTTCTTTTTCATGAATTCCTCCTGAAAATAAAAAAACGAGAACACTTAGTAAAATGTTCTCGCTGAACTATTATTTTTTATGACGTATCTATTTTTTGTCTACGCAGTCGACATCCAAACAGACATTCACATCAATGTACTTTTTTTGAACCTTTTTTATGTCAAAATCACTCTTTTCAATAAAGACAAAATGCTTGAAAAAGTGCTTAAAATAAAGGATTTTTACCCGTTGCTTCGTTGTAGCAACACTACGCACTCCACGTGTGCTGATAGGTCTAACCTATATTATGAAACGAAATTAACTTGGATTAATTTTCGATAATACTATGGAACGATAATTCTAATCCATTAAATGGAAATCAATAACATAAAGTGGTACTTCAGATAGGCTATGAAATTGACTATCTACAGATTCATCATCAATTACTCCTGATTGGACCATAAAAGTTTGAAATTCCATCATGTAACTATCGAAATTATCAACCACTTTTTCCTCTGCAATTGCTACAAATTCAACCAGTGTCTGCAATATCTTATGACCTCCAAATTGTTCTACAATTTGATTCTACCACAAAAACGCAAAAAAGGCTGTAACCACAGTGGTTTCCCACTGTCGTCACAGCCTTTCTTTACTCTATAAATCTACCTCAGTTCCTTCCAGGAAGCGAACCGCGATTTCGCCTTTAAGTCCTATCGAGATATCGTTAAAAGGTATCAGATAGATTAACTGGTATTTTTTTAGCTTTAGTTATCGGAATCCAAAGCTCCATTTTATAATCTTTACTATCCATATCACCTTCATAATAATATTCAAAGTCAGGTTTTCCTGAATGAACATAACCATGCTCAGGGAAGAAAACTTCCAACGCATATTTCCATCCGTTATGAATACAATCCGGAACAGATCCTATTAATTCTACAACAGCATACTCCGCTTCTTCCACTTCCAAAACATCTAAGCCTATGCTTCTTGCTTTATCCACATCATTAACAATATAGCCTGCCATATAGCTAATTGTATTGGATTCTAAAACATCATGATTATCAAGGTTTAATATATCGTGGCAAACCCCAACAGATTCTCCTGTCCCTAATTTTGAGATTTCTTCATGGCTAACCTTAGAAAACAATTTCCCCCATATACCTGAACATAATGATGAATTGATGTTATTTTCATTGATCCCTGCAACTGTAAATGCTTTTTTCTTTTGAATTGTAATATTCATACTTCTTCCTCCTCTTACACTGAGTGATAATTGCACTCGTGATACTAATTTGAATGGTTTCCCGTTTCTTACCTCTGAAGGAGTAAATCCATGAAAATTCTTAAAAGCTGTTCCAAACGAATCCGATGACTCATATCCGAATTTGAAGGCAACATCAATAATCTTTTCGTCCGTATCTCTTAAAATAACGGCTGCTTCCGTCAATCTTCTGCTTCTTAAATATTCGGAGAGAGTTGTTTCGGTCAGAATAGAAAACAAGCGACTAAACATCGAGTACGAATATCCGGATAGCTGTGCTACTTTCTTTTCGTCAATTTCATCATCAAGAACTGTTTCAAGATAATCAATCGTATTGTTAAACGACTTGATAATATTCACTTCGATCCCCCTTTTCATTCGGTTTATTTTAGTATAGAGGAAGATTTCTTTTCCTACCCTACAATATCCGTACAAGTTTTATAGGTTTTATCTCTTAGAAACTTATAGTTTGCTAAGTTCGATAAACTTAGGTTTTTCATAGTCCTATTTCAGCGTAAATTTTCTCTATGAATGGTGCTTTATAAGCAATATAGCTCTCTATATCGTTTGGGTAAAATTTTGCCGATAACGATTTGATACTGTTCATTCATCATTTTACCACAAAAACGCAAAAAAGGCTGTAACCACAATGGTTTCCCCCTGTAGTTACAGCCTTTCGTTTGCTTTATAAATCTACCTCAGTTCCTTCAAGGAAACAAACGGTTATTTCACCATCAAGTCCTATCCTGATATGGTCTAGCACTCGGCACATATCTGAGGGGGTGAAGTCTATCTGCTCCTGCCTAAGCAGGTCACTCAATGCCATGCTGTAGTGCTTATCCAGTAGGCGATTCTCTGCTAAGATTTTCTCCCACTTGCCATCAAGCAAATCAATGTTCTCGCTTAGTAGCTCTAATGCCTTTAGAAAAATCTGCTCGAGTGTCGCCTCATCCAAATGGCTACTGTAACACCCTTCAACACCCTTTATGCGATAGCGGTTGTTACATTGCCAAACTTTACGTTTCCCTCGGCTGGTTGCCCAATTCTTCCGTCCAAAGGCTGACCCGCAGGCTCCGCAGAACACCTTGGTGGTAAATGGGTTGTCCTCACTCTGCATGATATATGATTTGAGCTGATGCTCATCTCGGTAGGTTTTGCGTCTTGCCATTTCCAGTTGAACAGTCTCCCAAGTCTCCTCATCAATAATGGCCTCATGGCTATTTTCTACATAGTATTGGTTAACCTGACCGTCATTTTGAACTCGTTTCTTAGTCAGAAAATCAACTGTAAAAGTCTTTTGCAATAAGGCATCACCCTTATACTTTTCATTTTGAAGCATTTTCTGTATTGCGCTTGGATACCAATTTGCCTTTCCTGTCCAACCAGGTATTTCATTGTCATTCAAATATTTAGCTATGGACTCAGGACTATACCCATCTAAGAATTTCTCGTAAATGAATTTAACTGTTTCTGCTTGCTGCGGGTTAATTATAAGCCTACCATTATCATCCTTGTCATAACCCATGAACTTAGTGGTATTCACGCGCACCTCGCCACGTTCAAACTTCTTACGAATTCCCCACGTCGCATTCTCTGAGATAGAGCGTGACTCATCCTGTGCTAAGGATGAAAGGATTGTAAGGAGAACTTCACCTTTGGAATCCAGGCTGTCTATATTCTCTTTCTCAAAAGTCACACCAACACCCAGTTCTTTCAGCTCTCGAACGTATTTGATACAATCAAGGGTGTTTCTGGCAAATCGACTAATTGACTTGACCAAAATCCTATCCACCTTACCCGCCCTACAATCTTGTATCAAGCGGTTAAAAGCATCACGTTTTTTTGTATTGGTTGCTGAGATGCCCTCATCCGCATAGATGTCAACTAACTCATAGTCCTCGTGTTTGGAGATGTACTCTCGGTAATAATTAACTTGGTTTTCATAACTTGATAGCTGTTCTTCTTGGTCGGTGGACACTCGACAATATGCGGCTACTTTGATTTTCTTCCTGTCCTGATGAAGAACGCTGGTCTGCACTTTCTTGGCCGGTATTACTGTAATACTTTTCCCCATCTCTATCCCTTTCTATTACTGTTACTGGCGAGGTTACTGTCCAATTTGAGATATCTACTTCTGGTACACGCATCCCCTTACAAGCTGCTTTTCCCTCTTTTATGTATTTGGAACAGCACCAAACAATTTTTTTCTTGTAAGAAACTTGTCTCTTTAGAGTCGAACCACAATGCTGACACTTTAATAACCCCGTAAATTTATAGGTTTTGTTTCTACCTTGTTGCCATCTTCTACTGTTTAGTTTGCCCTGAACTGCTTGCCAATCCTCCATGGAAATAATAGCTTCATGATTATCCTCTATAAAGTATTGTTCGAGTTCACCCTGATTCAATTTTTTAGGACCATTCACACCATCGTGAAAATACTTCTGCAATAAGACTGAACCATTGTATTTTTCATTGCTTAACATTTGACGAATTGTGGTGTCATGCCATTTAGCACCTGTAACCGTCGCAACTCCCTTTTCATTTAACAGTTTGGCAATACGATGAGTACCATACCCTTCAAGGTAAAGTGCAAATATTTGCCTGACTATCAAAGCTTCTTCTGGATTGATAATCAACTCACCATTCTCGTCTAAATCGTATCCTAAGAATCGCTTGGTGTTAATGACTAGCTCACCTCGTTGGAACTTCTTTTGAAATGCCCAACGTTGATTGCCACTCATACTCCTCAACTCGTCCTCAGCAATACTCGCTAATACTGAAAGCATCACTTCGCCTTCACTTGAAAGGGTATGAATGTTTTGTTCCTCAAAGAATATGTCTACTCCTATTGCCTTCAGTTCACGAGTAATTTCAAGAACTGTAACCGTGTTTCTGGCAAAGCGGGCAATCGACTTGGTATGAATAACATCAATCATACCTTTACGACAATTTTCAATCATGGCTTGAAAATTTGGACGATTATCCTTAGAACCAGATATTGGTACTATGTCAAGAAAAAGTACAAATTAAATTTGGATAAATAATTTTTTATAATTAACATGAGTATACTCTATTGACCTATAAAAGATATGACTGAATCTATTGAAACATTTTTATCAAATTTTCTTTCAACTTCTGATTGAACATATTCTATCAATCCTTGTTTTATTCCTATTAGTTTTTCTTTTTTAATTGATAAAATTTCTTTTCTTTCAGGGTTATTTTCTTTTGTTATACTATCTTCAACTTGTTTAATTTTTGAATCAAGATAACGGCTAGTTTGAAATGGTTTTTCTTTAAAAATCTTTTTACTTTCTTCTTTTTCTACTACTCTTTCATTGTAAATGACCTCTGCTAACTGGTCTTTATTCAATAACTGTTTTCTAAATATGGTTTCATTAACCATTGCTCTAACTTCGTGATTTGAAAATTTGTCAATATTCAAACTTGGATAAGATTTTTTGAAGAATCTTTCTGCTTGTTTGTCTATAATTTCATTTGCCTTTGTAAGCATATCTCGTTCACTACTAATTTTACTTAACATCAAACGTTGTTTTTGAATTTCCATTTTATTATTAAAGATAAGTGAATTTTCCCATCGTTTTAATTCACCTAATCGTTTATCAATGTTTTCATCATTAATAAATAATTTCAATTCTTTTGAAAGATTTTTCAGTTCTCCTTTTTCTAAGGGTGAGAAAGTTTTTTCAAATTTTAAAGTGAAGTTTTGGTCTTGTTTTAACACTTTCTCTTGACTTTCAAGTTTATCAAGTTCGGCTAGAATATCATTGTAACTTTGAATTTCTAAATTTTTTCTTTTTAACTCGCTTATAACTCCTTTGTCTTCTAATTTTTTTGAGTAAAAACCTTCATGAATTTTTGGTAGTTCTTTTTTTCCAAGTTCCGCATGCGATTTTTCTGTTATTTGTTGATCGATATTTCTATCTTTTAAATATTGATTGACTTTATCAGCCCAATTTTGTATAATAGGAATTGAAGTTAAATTAGATGCTAAAAATTTGTAATTAAGAAGGAGGGATTCGTCATGTTGGTATTCAAAATGCGTAATGTAGATAAAACATCTACTGTTTTGAAACAGACTAAAAACAGTGATTACGCAGATAAATAAATACGTTAGATTAATTCCTACCAGTGACTAATCTTATGACTTTTTAAACAGATAAC
>NZ_JBRUDG010000042.1:0-15541 GCF_053203725.1 Streptococcus porcorum
TTAATATTTGCGCGTGACCCCTCAAGGGTCACAATTCGAATACGTTCATCCTGTTCTGCTAAAGAAAGTACTAAATCCATCATTTCTTTTTCTGATCTCATTTACATACTCCTCGTTTATTTTTTCTATATTATTACATCTTCTTTTTTGCCGATACAATCAGCATCATTGGGCGTCGCATTTCATCCGCCATCCCCGGAATATCCATCATGTTCTCTGGCGGCTGTGGCTCCACAATCTGATTTATTATAAAACTATTTGAAAGCAGTGTATTTAGATATGTGGTCAGTGTTCTATGATATTTTGTAACCTTTTCTTCCAAAAACATAGCTGTCCGTTTGCCCTCATAATAATAATTGTCCACCGGGAAATGCAGTATTTCTCCTTTTTCGTTATAATACCAGTCTTGTGTTCCATGAGCAGTAAAAACAGGATGTTCAACTGTAAAAACTAAATTGCCACCAGCCTTCAGCATCCTATATATCTTTTTTATTAAATTCTCATAGTCTGCTACATAATGAAACGCAAGCGAACTTAGTATTACATCAAAGCTCTCCTCTGGGAAATCCACATCTTCTATGGCACAGCATTCATATTCAATCTGTGGAAAATGGGTTTTTCCTTTTGCTACTTCGAGCATTTTATGAGAAATATCAACACCTACTACAGAGGAAGCACCGTTTTCCATCGCATATATACAGTGCCATCCATAGCCGCATCCTAAATCAAGCACACGCTTACCCTTAAAATCAGGTAGCATCTTTTTCAAAGTCTCCCATTCTCCCGCACCAGCCAGTCCTTTCTGCGAGCGACTCATTTGACTGTATTTTTGAAAAAATATATTATCATCATATTTGTTTTCTTTCATCTGAACTCTCCTCGTTTAAAAAGTTATTTATCTCCGATACAATTTCATTCACTTCATTATAAAGCTTCTCGGTCATGTCGTAGCATTCAAAAAGTGAGATACCGAGTACTTCAAAAATATGATTTACCTTCTCGGTATATTTTTCAGGTTTATGTTCAAAAGTTTCAAGCAGTTTTATAGCTTTCTTTTCGTTGATACAATAAGCATTATTACATGCAAATAACACTTGATTTAAACATGAAACTATACGAAAAACATGACCCGCAATATAATATTTATCGTCTGTTCCCGAATTTGCTTTTACAAACATTAAAGAGAACCCTGCTTCAAACATAAAAAAGTTAACTAAACTTTTCTGCAAAGCATTGGGATAAGTTTCTGCCTGTTTTTTTAATTCGCATAAGCTTTCATTCTTAGCATATAGTATTTTGCTAATCGCTAATTCTCCTCGATACATTGCACTAATATAACCATGGGGATGCCCAGTCTGATAATTGGCAGTAACAATTCCGTGCTCTGTATCTTTCATTATTTGTTCCACACGTTTAATATCACGTAAAATTAAATCCACATGATACCCGTTTATGACTAACCATCCGCCGCCATTAATCCAATCACCCCATGCTCCGGGAGGTACAACAAGGTTATTTCTATGCTCATCATCCAGCTTTGTAGCGAATTGATTAATAGTATTTATGTCAAATGATTCTGAATTGTAATAGATGCCGATATCTATATCCGAATCCTCTGTATGGGTGCCCCTTGCACGTGAACCACCTAAAACAATACCTTCTATATAAGACAGAGAGGATAATTTCTCTGCTACTGATTTAATAATATTAGTCTCTAATCCTTTCAAATCTCATTTTATATGACTTTTGCAAGCTGTTAAGCTAACTTGTGGAACATATGCCGAACCTTATCTATACGGCTATTCGGGCGGCGGGGTTGGCAAATAAATTTACCAATAGCTGGCTGGTATCCTTTTAACTCTGTCAAGCAGACTCCCTGCCCATTTGTGAAATAAGTTAAATCGTTCCTGTATTCTTGAATACATCTGGCAGGGATTTCTCCTTTCAGAATGACCTCGTCATTCTTTACCTGAGTACTTACAATATCTGCACAATACCTTGGGGCATCATGATACGCCCGTGAGAGATATTCCTGCGGTGCATAAATTTCAAAGTGGAGATATGGCTCTAATAGTTCTGTCCCTGCTTTTTTTAAAGCCTGCTCCAATACGATAGGGGAAAGCAGCCGAAAGTCTGCGGGGGTACTTACAGGACTATAATACAATCCATATTCAAAACAGATTTTACAGTCTGTCACTTTCCATCCATACAGCCCCTGCTCGCAGCCATAAAGAACCCCCTCCATAACCGCATTTTGGAACGATTGATTTAAATATCCAAGTGAAACTCTGCTTTCATACTGCACTCCGCTTCCAATAGGGAGCGGCTCTATGGACAACCCGACAGAAGCCCAGAAAGGATTTGGCGGGACTTCTATGTGGATGGTATATTCTGCTTTTCTAAGCGGTCTTTCCATATATATAACAGTAGGCTCTTTTATTTCTGCCTCCACATGATATTTTTCCTCAAGGATGGCACAAATGACTTCCATCTGCACATTCCCCAAAAAAGAAAGTATAATCTCATGCGTTGTAGTATCCACATAATATTTTAAAAGAGGGTCGCCATCTGAAATTTCTGTAAGTGCCCCAAGCAATATTTCCCGCTGTTCAGATTTCTTTACTGCAATCGTTGTTTGGAGCATAGGGAGAGGATTTTCAATAAATTTTCTCTGCGGCAACAGCATTTCGTTCCCCAAAATACTGTTTAGCTGCAAAACATCATTTGGTAAAATTACAATATCACCAGAGCAGGCTGTATCGGATGAATATAATTCACCGTTTGTCGGAACACACATCTCTGTGATTTTTATTTTCTCTTTTTCAGATATTTTAATAACATCCCTCAAATGCAATGTTCCGCTATATATACGCACATAAACAAAACGCCGCCTTTTCTCTGAATATTCAATCTTAAAAACCTGCCCGCATAGTTCAGATTGACCTTCAGGCGTTGATGAATAAAATTTACTGGCAATTACTTCTATAAGCTGCCGAATCCCCAGATTGTTTTTAGCGCTTCCGTGATAAACGGGAAATAACGTTCCGTTTTGGAATCTCCTGTTTTCTTCCTGTTCCAGTTCTGACATTTTAAACGGTTTCCCTGACATATATTTCTCTAATAGTTCATCGTTTCCCATAATTACCGCATCCCACTGTTCCATATCGTCATTGTCCGTTACATTTATATGGGGATGCTGCCCAACCTTTTGCTTCACTATAATTTCCGAAGAAAGCTTTGCTTTCATTTCTTGATATACCATTGGCAAATCAATCCCCTCTTGGTCAATTTTATTGATGAAAAAAATTGTCGGAATCTTCATTGTCTGTAGTGCATGAAACAGTATACGGGTCTGTGCCTGTATGCCATCCTTTGCAGAAACTAATAATACTGCTCCGTCTAATACGGATAAAGAACGGTATACTTCCGCCAAAAAATCCATATGGCCTGGCGTATCTATAATGTTGACTTTTACATCCTCCCACTGAAAAGATGTCACTGCTGTCTGGATAGTGATTCCCCTTTGACGCTCCAAATTCATTGTATCTGTCCTTGTTGTGCCTTTATCTACGCTCCCTGGTTCTGCAATTGCACCACTGGTATACAATAAACTCTCCGTTAATGTTGTCTTTCCTGCGTCAACGTGAGCCAGAATGCCTAAGTTAATTATTTTCATGTGATTTTCCTCCTATCAACACCCAAAAAAGGGCATAAAAATACCCAGTGATAAATACTCCTATCACTGGGTAAATAACTCCAATAGCCCCAAAACACTTATATGTTTTCGGGCATATAAAATTACATGATAAAAGTATTCTTAAACTGGGTACAAAAAACTAAGCCCCATATTAAAAGTGAAACGGGACTGCTACTTTTTGTTCCCACTATCAAATTGACAGTTTATTTAATAATACCTTGCCGCATATTTATTAACTCCTTGTATAATACTGAATCTAATTATATTCCTTAACCCTTTATTTGTCAACCTGACAAACTAAAGCAGAAAAAGCGGCAGGATTTCCCCCTGCCACTAATCATCTGTTTATGCAAAAATAATTTCCTTTTCCACAATCTCCCTCGCACAAGCCCTTATGTTATTGAGGCATCCTGTCCATTCTAAGGCGTTTTCTGCCTTTAGCTGTTCCGTTATGCCCTGTGCCTGTTTCATACCCTCTATGAGCCTTTCAAAGCGTTCCTGTGCCTGTCTGTCAATGTCGGCAAGGTAAGCGTTAAGTCTGCCGCTTGTAAGAAGATTGGTGTATGTAACTTTGCAGTGATGCTTCAGATAATCCAAATGCCGCTGTCCCCAGATGCCTATCGGCTGTTCTTCTTCGGCGGGTACAGTTAAGCACGGTATTAAATAATCGCCTTGCCTTTCGTATTTGCCGCCCATTTCCTCAAAAATTGTCTTTGCCATTGTCTGTTACCTCCACATTCTTTTTTATTTTGAATGTCCGCAAAATCCGTCCTACATCAGAAGGACGCCAGGGAACATCTAAGTGGTGGACAGCTTTCATGCGTGATTGCACGTTTAGACCCGTTCCCCCTTTTTCCGTAGAAGCCATGAGAATCCGTACTTCTCCACTATTGACCTTTCTAGACAGTGAGTTTTTCTTCTCATCAGTATTGGCGTCATGGACAAAGGCTATTGCTTCTTTGGGAATCCCTCTATCCACTAAAAGGTCTTTCAATTCATTGTAAACATCAAAGCCTTCTTCCTTACTCTTAGGCGTTCCAATATCTGAGAAAATCATCTGGGTAGCCTTTTCTCCTGCTCCTTCAAGGTAGATTCGCTCGACATTATCAACCACTTGAAGGATTTTCTGATTATCTGATAAGGTATAAACAGGATCAATCAACCGCATATCAATAGCTAGTTTTCTAGCTTCCCCGGTTATCTTTAACATATTATCTCTACTTGGGTCAACACTACCTGACTTGATAGCGTCTGAACGCTCTACCAGTTCTTCTAAATAGTATTTCTGAGCTTGCGTTAACTCGCTTTCCACCGCAATAATCTTAGCTTCAGGTACAGGTAAATCAAGCATATCTGAGGTCTGAATATCGGCAGTTTCCTTGTAGATTCGCATGAGTTCAGGAAGGTTGACAAATTTCTTGAACCGTTTCTTGGGTTGGTACTTATCTCCTGTCGGGGCTAGTTCCATAGAGTTTTCAATATTCCCAAAAGCCCCAACCCATGAATCAAAATTGGATACCTGGTATCGCTCTAAAACATCAGGTTGAATGTAATTCATCATGGTGAAAAGTTCACTAATAGAGTTAGAAACTGGTGTTCCTGTCGCAAAAACGACATTTCTATCTCCATGCTCTGCCTGAACCTGTCTCACCTTCATCTCCATGTCTACGTTCTTTTTTGAAGTCGTGTTGGTAATGCCGGCTACATTCCCAAGTCCAGTGATTGGTCGGATATTCTTGAAGTGATGAGCCTCATCCACAAAGAGAAAATCAATGCCAAGGTTTTCAAATTCGATAAAGGTATCTCGCTCTAGTTTTTGGAGTTCTTCCAACTGGTGCTCCAATCCCTTAATCGAACGCTCCGCTTCTTTCACCGTATAATCAGAATCACTTCCTAGCTTGATTTCTCTGAGTTGCTCAAGTTTGTCATTGATATAGGTGACCTGTTTTTCACGACTCATCGGTATTTTCTCAAACTGGGAATCCCCAATGACAATCGCATCATAATCCCCTGTAATAATCCGAGACACAAACTGCTTACGTTTGGCTTTGGCAAAGTCTTTCTTAGTGGTCACATAGACTTTTTTGGTTGGGAAGAATTTCATGATTTCTTGACCAAACTGAGCAGTCAGACTAGACGGCACCACATAAAGTGGTTTATTTACCATTCCGAGTTCTTTCAGTTTGAATCCTGCCCCAAGCATGGTAAGTGTTTTACCTGAACCAACTTCATGAGCTAGTAGGGCACGTTTTTCCTCGACAATTCGTTGAATGGCATTCTTTTGGTGAGGACGTAAGGATATATTCTGGGCAAGTCCATCAATGGTTAAATGGCTACCATCATAGGTCTTTGATACTGTACGATTATAGAGACTGTTATAGGTGTCTTCAATTATCTGTTGAACTTCTGGATACCTTGCTACAAAATCTTGAAAGAGTTCTTGTAGGTGCGTTTCCTTGGCACGCAGGACTGTTGTTTTCTCTACATCCGTCACATTCTTTTTCTTATCCCCTTCGACAACTTGTTTTGTGATCGTTGGTTGATTGGAATTCAGGAGGTTTTCAAAGATTTTTCGACCACTATCATAGCGTGAAGCAGGGACACCTAAACTCCTATCCGTTGCGTTGGAATAGGTGTAGGCAAACTTAGATTGGTAAGTGATAACCCCGTCAATGGGACTGACTTCAAGGACTGTTGCTACTTCTTGGTCTGACAGTTCATAGGCTTTCCCCATAAAGGTTTCTTGGGCAAATTTTCCGTAAACAGACAAGGGAATCCAGCGTGAACCAATCCGATAATCTATGTCTGCCAAGGTAATACGTGCTGGTTTAACCGCTTCTAGAAGTCCTGCATAATGCGTCCAGTTAAAGTCACGATTGTCTTGTTTGACGAGTAGGTCCACCACTTCTAACTTGCTAACGACATCACCGGACAGAAAGTCTTGGCGAGAAACATAAGTCAACTCACCTCTCAAATACATTTCTGGATCTGGCATAATATAGTCCCCTAATTCCTCGATCAAAACTGCCTTAGAATCAACCTGATAAATGGACATCATATAAGCAAAATCAACACCACGACCGTCTGCTAAACTGGAATTTAAGGCATCAAGGGCAGTATGTACCTTTTTAACCTCTTTTTCAGGACGCACTAGAGCCTTCTCAAAGGCAAGGGATTTGGTATAGATAACAGACTTTCCACTTGGATCCAGACTTTCATCTTCCAAACTAGCAAGAAGTGAATACTTATCATCACTATCAAAAAGATTGCGGTTCACAGCACTATTCAAATACCCATAGCGTTTGACAAAGCTATCATAGGTACGATTGAGTTTGCCTAACAAATGGTTAAAGGTCCCCTTATCGTAGTCATAATGGCGTTGAATGGCAATGACCTCTTGGTAAGCATTTCGAATATCGACCATTCCTTTGATTCTTGCCACTTCTTTATCAGACAAAGGAGCTTCATAGAAAACTGTCTTTTTATAATACCCCTTAAATTGTCCGCGTTTAGCTGCATCATCGGTCACATAGACATCCAGAGCAGTGCCATCTGTAACTTCTAAGCTATTAAATCTATCAATCTGTTTTTGGGAATGTTTGGTGTCCCATGCTTTGAAGTTGCCCTCTTCATCGACATAGTAACTGATTTCTTCCGTCTTAGTTCCGACTCGAATGCCTTTATTATCTCGATAGTAGACCGTAGAACCCTGATAACCAAAACTGTACTGACCTAGATTCTCCCTCATTTCAGCTGGAATGGAGGTATCAATGACTTGTTTGGTCAACACATCTGGGTTAATGATGACCTCATTTCTATCAATCTTTCTTGGGGCTTTTACTTGATGTAGAGCTGTTTCAACACTTGCAATCAAGTCATCACTAGTCCCCTTAACAGAAAGTGTTCCGCCATTAAAATTTCTGACCTCGTAGGTTCCTAGCACTTGGCTATTGTATTCCCCATCAAAATAAGGATTGAGCCAAATGCGACTATCCTTCACATAGCGAATAGAACCTGAAAAGGCTAAGTCGTCTGCCACATATCCCTTGTCTAAGTGTTTCTGGAAGAATAACATATCCGATGTGACACTCGTTCCTGCAATGGCCTTAAAGGCAGAATCAGGCAGTCGAACCCCACCAAGAAATTCAGTTGTCTCACGAATATCTTGTAAAATATTTTCTGTTCGCTTATCCATAGTTCCTGTGGAAGAGATAATCGCTACTTGTCCACCATCATGGACCAAATCAAGTGACTTTTTGACAAAGTAGTCATGAATCATGTAAGGCTTATCGTACCTGTTATCCGCAATTCGTATATTGGCAAAGGGAACATTTGAAATCACTAAATCAAAACTATTGTCGTTAAAAGCCACCGTCTCAAAGCCCTTAATTTCAATGTGACTATTTGGATGAAGGTGTTTGGCAATAGCTCCTGTAATAGTATCTAATTCCACACCATATAACTCACTCTTTTCTCTTAAGTGTTTGGGCATCGCCGCAAAAAAATTCCCTGTTCCCATGGAAGGATCTAGGATTTTGCCACCTGTAAAGCCATCTCTTTCTAACTTATCCCACATCTGACGGATAAGGGCAGGGTCTGTGTAATAGGCTGTCAGAGAGGACTGTTTCATATCCGAATACTCTTTATCTGTGACTAGGCTTTTCAGTTCTTCTCTTTCCTTAGAAAATTTTGGATTATAGTCATCAAAAAATTCATTGGCTAGTCCACCCCAGCCTACATACTTGGCAAGGAGTTCTTGTTCACTTGGTAAAGCATTGCGGTGCTCTACTTCTAGATTTTTCACCAAACGAATAGCAGCTATGTTTGTCTCAACCTTATCTCTAGCAGTCTTAGGATAGAAGACCGTCAAATCTTCTGGAAAATGGAAGTCTGTTACTGGACTATCTGGAATTATTTCGACTACCTCCTCTTCAGGATTTTGATTATCTGTATCTTCAAGATCAGTATCGTTATGACCTTTTTCTGAACCATCTGGATCCAAAACTCCAATGTTCTGAACAGCTTCATTAACGGATTGACTTGTTTCCTCTTCCAGAAATGAAAAAAGATTCAACTCTTGGTCTGGTTCGTCCAACTCTACTTTTGGTTCTGGCTTTGGGATATGAATCACCTGACTAATTTCCTCCCATGTTCTCAAATAAAGAACTGGATTTTGTTCAATGATATCGGAGAAATCATTAACCAACTCAATTCGAATCAAACCATTTAATCGTGCATCGCTGACCGACGTCACTTCAAAGTCCTGTCCTTTATAGGAAACCAACGTCCCAAGCGGATAGTTGTCCAAAACCATCTGAACAAGTGGATTTACCTCAAACGCTTCATCAACTACTTCTTTTCCCTCAGCTTTCTCTAGCTTGTTCTTCCAATCTCTGAGGGTTAAATCTGGCTGATTGCCTTTATCTTTTTCAAATTGCTCCGCGTCTTCTCTGCTAAGTTCTTGGTGTAAAAAGGCGTAGGCAACTTGTCGCAGCTCTTCAATGGAAAGCTGGCTACCAAAGAAAAATTCAACCTTTTCATGACTCAATCCCATTTGGAGTAGTTCTGTCGCAAGGGCTAGTTGAGTTACCGAGGCTTTGGGATAGCCACCTAGTAAAGCAAGGTCCGCATTTTTCAAACGAAAACGACCTGCCGCATCCAATAAAATACCGACTTGGTCTGATTCAAACTGAGATAGCTCAATCCCTAGCTGAGTCAATTTTTCTTGATTTTCTATCCTAATGGCTCGTCCAATTTTTTCTAATTCCTTTTCTTCGACTGTGGTCATCGTTCGTTTCAGCTCATAGGGACTACCATCAGCCTCTAGATAGGCGAGTAACTCCTCTCCATCAAAAACTGGTGTCATTTCCATCTCAGTATCAAAATCACCTCGTCTAAAACTTGGGACTTTGGAACGTTCATTTCGAATTTGGTCAAAATATGTTAGAATCTCAAATTTACGTCGTAATGACAACTCTTCATAGGCTGGCAGATGACTGGTTTTTCCTGTTTGAACATCCAGTTGAGATAAATCTACATCCAAACTAGCAATAACCAGAGTGCCCTTTTCTCGAAAAGATATTGCCTGCTGAACACTTGTTTTATGCTCATCAACAGTTTCATCAGCTCTTGTTTCAAGCTCAGGCTCGTAAGTCAAGAGAAACTGTTCAATATCTCGGCTGATCCGATCCGCTAAATTATTAGCCACACGATAAACATTGACCAAATTAGCTCCCCTACTCTTTTGTAATAGAGAATCTGGTGAAATAGTTTGGTAGTGTCCATTTGAGTCTAATAGTTGAAAACGAGTGGCCAGATTGAACAAGGCCACTTCAATCACCAAGTCTTTTTCAGACGTCGATAGTTTGTCAAGTTTTTGGAGACCAGTTTGGCCGAATACTTGTGTATAGGTCAATAGATCATGAGCAGTATCATAAGGACTAGCCTGAACAAAAGCTGAAACATCTGTCTCAAAGTGAAGTACCTGAACAGGTCTTTTGAATTCCTGCCTATTGGTCATAAACTGATAAACGAGACTATCCCACTCCTCATCAAAATGCTCTGCTTGGTAATATAAAAACGCTTCAAGCAAGGCTCTATCACGAGGAATGGTTGCTCTCATCATTTGTAGTAAGACTTCTTGATTCATTATTCCCTCCCATTTTAAAAAGGCTGAGAGTGTTTCTCAGCCCTTTGTGTTAATCTAGGACCAAGGCTCGTTGGTCTCTTTCTTGTGGAATACCTTCCATTACAGTTGACACATAGTGTTGTAAGAAATGACTTTTCTGGTCTAGTAAATCTTTTTGCAAGGCAAGGTGAACCAAATCTCCAAAATAATCCTGGCTGGAAATAGCCAAGTCCTGTTGAATCATGTCCTGTAAGGTTTCAAGGCTAAGTGGTGAATAATCGTCACTATCCAAAACCTCATACTGTTCCAAGGTGTCTGAAAGACTATTTGAAGACATCAGATCCATAATAAAACTAGAGCCTTCCCCTGTTCGGTACAACTTTTCTAGAATGTCAGTCATATCTGCCTGTACTTCATCCTGATAACTATCCACTTTAACTCGTAGCTCATCACTAATCAAGGATAGGTCATCCTCATCCATATAATCTTGATAAACCTGATTGAGGATTGTTCTATCAGAAATACTTAATTCCAAAGAGAGAAAGGCCTTGATAAACTCTTGGTAATCGACCTTCTCCATTTCAGACAAAGCCTCTTTCATGGTGTCAAAGTTCCAAGTCATCGCACAACTCCTTTTGTGGGACTAGTGGTGAATATCCAGAGTGTAGCTCTTCTAAATCAGCTTGACCATCACCATCTGTGTCAACAGACTGCGGATTGGTTCCCAAAGCTAGTTCCTGAGCATCTGTCAAACCATCTTGGTCTGAATCCTTTTCATAAATAGTTTTTGGATTCATCTACTTCTCCTCCTTTTTCTTCAGTCCATAAGCCGTACCAAGTAGAATACCAGCTCCAATCAAGCCCAAAAGGGATTACTGTTCCCCTGTATTTGGCAAAACGCTAGCTGGAACAGGCGGTTCAATAGTCTCAATTGGTGGTTGAGGTGGTGTGGGTTGATTTGGACTTGGTTCTTCAGGTTGAGGTGTATGTGTTACAACTGTATTTGAGCTGATGACATAGCCATTCACTGTATGGAGATAGGTATTCTCCACCTGACCAGACGCAATCCATTTCATTTGAAGGTAAACATCTGCCTGAAAGGCTGAATCATCAGAGATAGTCTCTAAGAAGGATTTATCAAATGAAATTGACACGAGGCCATTTTCTGTATCTACCTGTTGCAAGGTAAATTTCGTGACTTCTGTTCCCTCTTTTAAGACTGAACCGTCTTTGAGGCTGACATCCGTCATCAGATAGCTGCGGTAAACACCATTGTACTCATCATGCTTTTCATCATAGTTATCTTCAAAACCATATTCAAATAAATCAGTCGCACGATTGCTTGGAATCAATGCTCCAACCAAGCGATAGTTAAAGGTTTGATACAAGGCCACTTCTTTCCCGTCAAGGCTCTCATCTTTATGAGACAAGTCAATTACCACATCTTTTTGTGGGTCTAATTTTGGAACATTATTAACCACTGTTTCCGTGACATAGGCCAAGCCAAAATCAATCTGATAGGCTGTATTTTCATACTGACCACCTGTTTTGGTCAACTCATTTTTTACCGTCATCGGAAGCGTGACAACTAAGGTTTGACCAGTCTTCACATAGGTCTCATAAAAGGTTTTGGGATCATCGCTACTAAGGACCTGAATGGCTCCTTTAGGTGTAAACTGACGTTTAGCCATGGCATCTTGGACGACTTCCGGAGCTTCTGACAAACTAGCGTAGGTGCTGACAGAGATACCAGATACACGATTGCCAGCCTTATCCAAAACTTGAATGCCATCAGGATTTAGGGTAAGGGCTTCTTCTGGGTAATCGTCTACCATGTAAAATCCCTTGGCAAGAACATCATCCGTCACGACCATGTCCTTGTATTGACTGTAATCCAGTACAATTTTGTAATAATTGACCGTATTCGGAAGAACAGTCTTTCCATCAATTGAAATACCTTCTTGATTGGTATTAGACTTATGTGGAGTTACTTTAGGGACAAAATTGGTCACCGTGTTGGTTTCATAGGCTTGCCCAAAGTCCACCTGATAAGCCACGTTTTCATAAGACTTCCCTGAATTAAGCATGGTTTCCAAAACCGTCATCGGAGTGACAATGGTAATATTCTCCCCCTTGGTCACATAAGATTCAAAAAAGGCTTGTGGGTCCTCAGGCATGAAAACTTGAAAAGCTCCTTTAGGCTGAAGTTTTTGTTTAGAAAGGGCTTCTTGTAAAGATTTAGGAGCTTCTGATAATTGAGAATAAGCCTTCACCGTGATTCCTGAAACTGTTTTGCCATCAGATGTGATAAACTGAATAGCTGCTTCATCCGGCAATAAAGCTTCTTCTGGATAATCATCCACAAAGTAAAAACCTTGTGCAATCTGAGAGTTGTCTGCTTTAATCCCTCGATATTGGTCCAAATCCCATGAGAGAGTATAGTGATTTTGAGTTCCCACTAGCATGGGCTTCCCATTGATGTCTACTTTGTCTTTATTGAGGTTTTGTTTCTTGGGTTCTGGAGAAACAAGGGTGTTGGTCACTTCCTTGGTTTCATAGCCATTGCCGAAATCAACTTGATAAGCCTTGTTTGTATAGGTCTTTGTCTGACCGTAGAGACTATCTTTCACCGTCATTTTGGTCAAAAGAGCTAAAGAAGTTCCTGTTTGAACATACTGGTCATAAAAGGCTTGGTTATCATCCGGCAAAAAGACTTGAAAGGCACCTGTCGGTGTAATCTTAGCACGAGCCAATTTATCTTGAAGGTCTTTAGGAGCTTCATTTAGGGAAGCATAGGTTTTAACCGTAATCCCTGATACCTTCTGACCATCAAGAGTTGTGATAGCAGTCCCATTTTCCACCACATCAAGCACTTCCTCTGGGTAATCATCCACAAAGAAGAATCCACATGCAATTGTCTCTTTAGCAGAACGCTCTCCCTTATACTGGTCCAAATCCCAAATCAATCGGTAGTGGTTGGTTGTGCCAAGGGCTACGACCGTGTCATTTATGAGGACACCATCCGCATTTTCATTGTTTTTATCTGGTGTAATGAGTGTGGTTGTCTCCCCATCACCTGGTGTACGAACCGTTACAACATTTGAAGTGACTGTGTAAGCATTGGTTGTACCCTTGTTCAAAAGGAGTTTGTAACTATTGGAATAGGTTGCCCCATCATTTTGAACAGAACCATAGAGTTTTGGAGCGGTCAGTTGATAAACCTTGGTTAAATCTTTATTTACCTCCTGCAACAAGTTTTCCTTTGCGGTCAAGGTCACAAAATTCTTAGTCGCATCAAAGCTAAGGACATAGTTTCCATTCTCTTTTTGTGTAGTTTCCTTATCAAATAGGTAACCAGCAGACAAGTAGTCTTCAAAAATGAGACTAGTCGTTTGGGCACGATTGGGCGATAAGGCATCAACTGTTAAGGGATAAATCACCGTTGAATCTTTTGCGACAGTTTTCTCATGAAGATTAGCTTGGTCACTATTGACCACTTCTTTCATAATCTCTGGAGTTGTCGTCAAATGGTACGCATGATAATGGACAGTGGGTACTTGTGGCGGTGTTGGAAGTTCTTTTGGAATAGGTTTGACAGGTAAGGTTACCTTGGTCAAAGTTAGACTAGGCTGCACCACTTCTTCCAAAGGCTTTGGCGTAAAGGTTACAGGCTTTTCTGGAGTAAAGGTTTTTGGAATATAGATATCTGGTGTTACCGTAATAGGTTCTGGAATGGGTTCAAATTCCACCGTTACATGAGGTTTGGGACTATACGGTGTTACTGTACGTGCAACTGGTAGGGTATTTAAGGCGAACCAGTATGACAAGCCAACATTCTGTGGCATATCACCTTGCCCAAAGGTGACTGTATAGGTATTGCCTGATGTAACTGTTGAGACAATAGCTCCTTTATAAGCATAACGACTTGATGTGGTATCCCATTCCTCAGGTAAATTCAAATCACTTGCACGGTTGGAACCCAAAGAACGTGCAAGACCTTCATTAGTCACTTGAACGGTTGAGCCATTAATCGGCACAAATTTCCCAGATGAATCTTTGACATATTCTAGACCAATGTCATTATGATTGAGGGAAGAATGCGTGAAGACACCTGGTTTTTCTTTTGAGAAAGTTACTTGTGAACCGTCTTCCAAAAAATACTTTGCAACTACACGAAACTCCATCTTGTCTGTTCGCCAGTCACCATTTCCATCATTTCGGTAGGCGATAAAGCCTTCGGTAGGATCATTTGGTACAACCAATTTCACGGCATCAGTTACAGCTGGTGATACAAGGTTGGTAATATCGTAAGTCACACGGCTAATCTTTTTCCCATCAAATCTTGCATTTTGAAGATTTTGATAGTTAAAACTAAGGGTCTCACCTGTTTTGAAGCTATCATAGACAAAGAAGCCCGTGGAATCTAAAATTCTTGAGTACCCACCCAGCATGGCATCGCCAGTTGAAATGATCTGATCAGGATTTCGGGTAATGGCTCCATGTTGTGCTTGGGGCTCACCATTATTGAGGTTGAGAGCTTGAGCAAGGGCTTCAGATATATAACCTTCTTCACCTTTTGAAATCTCGGCTAAGTCACGTTGATAGCGTTCCATTTCTTTGGCATTGTAGGCATCAATCGCTTCATTTTCTTTTCTGGCAGCTTCTTCTTTTTCTTGATTGCGTTTTGTAATGGCTTCAATCTCAGCTACTCGATTTGAAACTAATTGTTGTTTCTCCTGATTAGCCTGATCCACCGCAGCTTGACCTGCACGATTTTCAGCATCTACAGCTGCTTGACCTGCCTGATTACGCCTTTCAATGGCTTCGTTATCTGCCTTTGCCTTAGCAAGTCCAGCTTCATTTTCTTTTTGAATGACCTGATTTTTCGCAACAATATCATCTGCCTTGGTTTTCTTTGTTAGATAATCCGCTACAGCTTGTTCGTTAGTTGATTGAATGGTTTCAACAGCCTTGCCATAGTTTGTATAGTCTAGTACAGCTGTCCCATTTCCTGATGAAACTACTTGTTCATTTACTGTCACATCAGCATCTGCATACTGAGATTTTAGGTCATTAACTTTGGTATCAACCCAAGCATTTGTCTCCTTCCCAGTTTGGTTGGCACCTTCGTAGGCCTGTATCAGCTCCTTATTTTCTTGTTCAATTCGGACTTTTTCATCCTCATAAGCTGCTTTGTCAGCTTTGTAGGTTTCAGT
>NZ_JBRUDG010000043.1:0-12058 GCF_053203725.1 Streptococcus porcorum
TCAGGAACTTTGAAAACTTTAAAAAACGGATTTTGATTGCCTTGAACATAAAGAAAGAGAGAACGAATTTCGTCCTCTCTAGGTGTTAGCTTTTCATCTACCCACTACAGTTGACAAAGAGCCAAATAAAAGCCAACTGCACAAGGATGAAACCTTGATACAATAGGCTTTTAAAAATCTTATTATTTTACAGTGCGGATACGCATTGTATTTGTACCACCAGTACCAACTGGTACACCAGCTACGATAACAATGTTATCACCTGATTCAACAAGACCGCTTTCAAGAGCAACTTTTTCTGCTACATCAAACATATCATCAGTTGATGATGGTTTGTCCGTAACAACTGGAATAACACCCCAGTTAATCATCAATGATTTTTGTATTTTTTCATCAAATGTAATAGCCAAGATATCTGCATCTGGACGGTATTTTGAAATAGCACGAGCTGTTGAACCAGATTCAGTAAGAGCAACTACCAATTTAATTTCCATAGAATTAGTTGCATCTTTAACAGCAGAAGCCACTACTTCTGTTTTATTAGTACGCTCAAAGTTAGCTGAGTTCAAACGACCATACTCTTTAAGAAGAGTTTGAGCATTTTTGTCAATTGTAGCCATTGTACGAACTGACTCAACTGGGTATTTACCATTTGCTGATTCACCTGAAAGCATAGTTGCATCAGTACCATCGATAACAGCGTTAAATACGTCTGATACCTCTGAACGAGTTGCACGTGGCTTATCAGTCATAGTTTCAAGCATGTTAGTTGCTGTAATAACAGCTTTACCAGCTGCGTTAACTTTTGTGATGATCATTTTTTGATAAACTGGAACCATTTCAAATGGAACTTCAATACCCATGTCACCACGAGCAATCATGATACCATCTGAAGCTTCGATGATTTCATCAATATTGTCAATACCTTGTTGGTTTTCAATTTTTGAGAACAATTGAACGTGTTCATTACCAGTTTCTTTAAGAATGTTACGAACTTCTTCAACATCTTTAGCAGTACGAACAAATGAAATAGCAATAAAGTTAAGACCTTGCTCAAGACCGAAACGGATATCTGCGTTATCGCGTTCTGCAAGAGCTGGGAAAGGAATTTTAGTGTTAGGGATGTTCACACCTTTTTGCTTAGCGATTACACCATCATTTTCCACAACAACTTCAAATTCACGAGTTGCTTCATCTTTAGCTACAACAGAAAGACCAAGTTTACCATCATCAACAAGAACTTGACGACCAACTTCAACATCATCAAAAATGTCAAGGCCACCAGCTACGTTCAATGCGATAACTTCTTTAGTTGACTTGATACCTTGTTTTGTAGCAACACGTAGTTTGTCACCAGTTTTGTATGAATATTCTTTTGCATCGTCTGCAAACAATTCTGTACGAATTTCTGGTCCTTTAGTATCTAGAAGGAAACCAACTTTTTGTCCTGCAATTTCTTCTGCACGACGTACAGTAGCCATACGCTCACCTTGCTCTGCATGGTCACCATGTGAGAAGTTGAAACGGAAAACGTTAGCTCCTTCTTTAATTAATTCAGCAATTTTTTGTGCTGAAGCTTCAACATCAAGTTTTTCACCCCAGTATCCATCTTCGCCGAATTTTTTACCACCACGGATTTCTACCGCAGGACCAAGTGTTGCAACGATTTTTACGCGTTTATTCATAATAAATAAAACTCCCTTTTATAGTTTGTCGCTAAACGACATAGTAATAACAAATGTAAACGAAATAAGATAATTTTCTTAATGAGCTAATTTGCGGTTCAAGTCAGCAAAGTCAAGACGTGCTTTATGCGGATTATTAACAATAATCTTACCACCTTCACCCAAGCTAAACAATGCATTTTCTTCTGCCGTACCAAGAATTGGGCTTTCTACCAACTCTTCGTTATGAATACCGACAGCCAGACCACCACGACCTGCTTTAAGTAAATCAACAGCATGTGCTCCCATCCATGATGCCAACACACGATCACGCGCACTTGGAGAACCACCACGAAGGATATGTCCAAGGTTTGTGACACGAAGGTCGCTAGTATCACCTGCTTCTTTTAGCTTAGCCGCAAAAGCATCACCACTCATCACACCTTCTGCAAGAACAATAATGTGATGATTTTTTCCAAGTTCATAACCTTTGTTAATAGTTGAAACGACATCATTGATATCAAATTCTTCTTCTGGGACAATGATTTGATCGGCACCAGATGCAATACCTGACCAAAGAGCGATATCCCCAGCATTACGTCCCATTACCTCAACCACAAAAGTACGTTTATGACTTGATGAGGTATCGCGAAGCTTGTCAATCGCTTCTGTAGCTGTACTCACAGCTGTATCAAATCCAATTGTGTAGTCAGTACCCACAATATCGTTATCAATTGTACCAGGTACACCAACTGCAGGAAAACCGTGCTCTGTCAAACGCATAGCTCCGTGGTAAGAACCATCACCACCGATAACAACTACACCTTCAATACCGTGTTTTTTTAATTGTTCAATACCAGCGAGTTGTCCTTCAAGTTTTGCAAACTCTGGATAGCGCGCTGAATAAAGGAAGGTTCCACCACGTGAAATTTTATCACCAACTGCACGTGAATCAAGTGGAAAAATGTCTCCAGCAACCATACCAGCATAGCCGTAGTTGATGCCGTAAACTTCCATACCTTCTGACATTGCTTTACGAACAACTGCACGAACAGCAGCGTTCATACCAGGAGCGTCACCGCCACTAGTCAAAACAGCAATACGTTTCATTTTGCTTGATACTCCTTTTTTATTTTTAACGTTTTTATTATAGCATATCTACTCTAAAATTGCTTACAATTTCTTATCTTTTTTAACGAAAAACCGTTTTCATAACGATTGTGCTTAATTCTTTTTCTAAATTTTCACTTTTTTGAACCAGAAAGTGCTGACTACGAATGGTCTCCTTACGATCACTGTAATGAATCAATACTGGGATATTTCCTGGATAACGTGCTAAAATAGCTGCCACCTCTTGATCTTTGTCATGATTGACCATCTGAATCCAGAACTTTTCCATGACAACTAACTCAAGCTGATTGAGTACCATCTGCAAGCGCCCATCTCTTTCTTGAATGCGCCCGATCATATAATATAAGTTACCTTCATTAAGTTGCTCTTTCAGATGGTGATATTGTTCTGGAAAAACCGTGACATCTAGTTTTTTCTGCGTATCACTTACTGTTAAAAATGCCATTTGTTGTCCTTTGTTTTTTGTTCGGATTAATTTTATCCTCTCTAGCTGGACAAGAATTGTTGCTTGTTGACCACTAGATAAATCAACAATGCGAGAAAATGGATGAACGCTGGTTCTCATCGCTTCTTGTAAAGGATGGGGGCTAAGACCGATACCTAAAATTTCTTGCTCAAATTGGTATTTCTCAACACTATTAAAATCCTCACTCTCAAGCCAATGGTAAGATGAATCCGCAAAAAGACTGCCCAATTCGTTGACAAAAATCAAAAGATGATCGAGGTTTAGCAAAATTTTCTTACGATTTTTTTCAAAGTCATCAAACAGTCCAACTTTTACCATCGTTTCTAGTATTTCTAACTTCTGATAGTTTTCTGGTAAGCGCATCAGAAAATCTTCGATACTCTTAAATGGCCTGTTCTCAATTATCCAATAGGACATTTCTTTGGGAACTGCTTTTAGGTGACGAAGGCCTAGTGTGATCTTTTCTTTCTGAATCTTATCGTGAAAAGGAATGGTGTTGATGCTTATCGAAGATAAGCTAAATCCTCTCTCTAAGGCATCATTTAAATATTCTGAGCTGGAGTAATTTAGCATCACAGCATAAAAAATATGGGGATAGTGCGTCTTAAAATATGCTAATTGAAAAGCTAAGGCAGAATAGGCATAGGCATGACTCCTATTGAAGCCATAACCCGCAAATTTTGCCATCATAGAGAAAAGATGCTCAGCTACTCCCAAATCTCGACCTAGCGCTTTTGCTCCAGAGATAAACTCTTGTTTCATGTCTTCCATATCTTTGATATTTTTTTTAGACATGGCGCGTCTTAAAAGATCTGCTTTCCCTAACGTAAATCCAGCATACACCTGAGCAATTTGCATGACTTGCTCTTGATAAAGCATAATACCGTAAGTTGACGATAAAATAGGTGCGACCAAAGGATCAATCAGATCAACTTTCTCTTTTCCATATTTACGATTGACAAAATTGTCAGTGTAATCACTAGCCCCTGGACGATTAAGACTGGTGGTTGCTACAACTTCTTCAAACCTTGATGGTTGAATCCTCTTTAAAAGATGAATAGCACCAGCCTGTTCAAACTGGAAAATTCCCTTGGTTTGTCCCGAGGCAAACAAACGTAATGTAGCCACATCTTCTAACGGTATATCTCTGATTGAAAAATCCCTACCTGTCTCTTCAACTAGAGCCTCTTGCATTTTTTGAAGAAAAGTCAAATTACGCAGTCCAAGAAAATCCATTTTTAATAGACCATTACTTTCAACAGCATTGGCATCGTATTGCGTAATGAACATTTCTTCTCCAGCTTTAAGAGGAATATGGTTAGTGAGATTATCATCGCTCATCACAATACCTGCAGCATGAATAGAAGACTGTCTTGGTTGACCTTCTATTTTTTGGGCAATTTCAAATGCTCGTTGATACTCTGTTTTGCTATGAATGAGCTGACGAAACGATATATTCTTTTCATAGGCAGAGGCTAACGTATCTTTAAAACTAATTTTTTTAGTCAACTGTGTCAACTCATATTCAGTAGCTCCAAATCGCTTAAAGACATCACGGATAACCTGCTTTGCTCCAAAAGTAGAGAAGGTGACAATTTGAGCCGTATGATGACTTCCGTAACGGTCTCTGACATAGTGTAAAAACTCACTACGATAAATATCAGGCAAATCAATATCAATATCAGGCATGCTGTAGCGCTCAACATTTAAAAACCGTTCAAATAGAAGATGATTTTTTACAGGATCAATCCCCGTAATATCTAAAGCATAGGACACCAAACTTCCTGCTGCTGATCCTCGCCCCATCCCCATATAATAGCCACGACTACGACCAAAACGTAATAAGTCCCAAACAATAAGAAAATAATCATCAAATCCCATTTGATGAATCACATCCAACTCTTGATTGAGGCGAGTTTGATAAACTGAATTCCAAAGCCTCTTAGTTTTTAATCCTTCTTCTGAACGTTCTCTTAGTTCTATCACAGCCTCTTTTTCACGATTAAAGCGAGGCAATTTTAAATTGGTATCAAACTCATACTCGATTGTAGAAACGAGCTGTTCTAATTGTAATAAACTCTCAGGAAATCGCGCTCTAAATATCTCCTCCATTGTGGATGAGGCATATAAAACTTGGTCTTTTGGGACTGATCCAATATCTTTTAGTTGAACATTATCACGAATCGCTCTTAATACTTGCAAGCTTTCACGGTCATCATTACTATAATACCGAACAGTGTGAATAGGAATAGTCGGACGGTCGTATGCTAATTTGGGGCTATCTGATCGTAAGCCAATGTAACAATCTTTTGGCAGCCTTATCTCTTCTATTCCAGAAAAATAAGGTATGACAATCGCTAAATCTCCTAAAAATTCTGTCAAGGATTCCCATATTTTTTGTCCAGTCATTTTTTCTGTAGATAATTTCAACAGATCTTGATAGCCCTTAGTATTTAAGGCAATAAACTGAAAAGTGATTGAGCGGTCTTGATAAATCAAATCCATCTCAACTCCCAAAATGGGTTTCATCCCTTCTTTTTGAGCAGCCTTAATAAAATGATAAGCGCTATAAAGATTATCCTTGTCCATAATTCCGATATGGCTATATCCTAACTCTTTTGCCTTTTTGAGATAAGAAGGAATAGTAATTAAGCTATCCATAAAGGTATAGACTGTTTTAGTATCCAGTTGCGCAAACATAGAGCTCTCCTCATTTTTTCTTATCTCTTATTATACTATGAAAAAGAAAATAAAAACAAGGCATGACGTTCTCTAACAGGTAATTTAGAAAACGCCTTGCCTTATTTTATAATGGTCTTAATGAAAAAATTGAAAATGTATTACCATTTCAACTGAACAAGATCATTAGTTTCTTGATAAGCTTGATCTACCTTTGCTTTCATTGCCTCATCCAGTGTATCACGGTATTTCCCACCTTCAATAAAGTCTTCTAGAATCATGACACGATAATCATAGTATTCATACCCTTCCTGACCAACTACTCCTTTTCCAGTTGCATGAACAAGGGTAGGGTGTGCTTGGACAGTTTTAATACTTGTTTTTCCTCCTGATTTTTCAAAGGTAACATCCATCAATAAACCACGTTCTGTCCATTTGTTCCCCAGCATTTCAAAAGTTTGATTAGAGAGGAAATTTCCCATAGAATAAATAATAAATTTTTTATCTCCGTCTTTTTTTACCACCTCTGCAGGTTCGATAACATGAGGATGGCCACCAAAAATAACATCTGCTCCCCAGTCAATCATTTTATGATATAAGGTCACTTGTTCTTGGGTAGGCTCCAATGCATACTCCACTCCCATCTGAGGCATCACAATGGTAACATCCGCTTCTTGCTCTGCTTTTTTAAGCTCTGCCTCTATCTTAGACTCATCCAAATCAGACATATGTTGCTGATATTCCTTTTCTGTTAGGTTAGCTTCCATGCCATTGTAGCCATAAGCATAACCTAAGATTGCTATTTTTATGCCATTAACTTCCTTGATTAAGATATTTTCTGTCGCACGATCTTTCTGATACACTCCAATCGTGTCCATTCCAAGATCATTAAAGACTTGTGCAGTATTTAGGGCTCCCGATAATCCTGAATCTAAAATATGGTTATGTGCTAAATCGACCACATCATATCCTGTATCTTTCATCGTATCTGCTGCTTCTGATGGCGCATTAAATAGAGGATATCCTGATAGAGGGTAATCTGCACTAATCGTTCCTTCAAAATCACCTATTGCTAAATCCGCTCCAGAAATCCATTCTTTGACGTATTCAAAATAAGGTTTAAAATCATACGTCCCATCTGCCTGTCTAGCACTGGTGTAAAGAATATCATGATAAAGAATATCACCGTTTGCTACCACTCGAGCTGTCCTTAGCGGTTCCTGAGACTGATCTGTATTAAGATTCTTGACTTGGCTAGAACCTGTTAAATCCATCACTAATGCTATGCCAAATATCGCTACTAAAGCCATCAAGCTGGCTAAAATTGTTTTTTTATAAACCATCCTAAAAACCTCCTGTTCTTTTTCATTATAACACTTTTTCATCAAACCGTTAACCTAGTCTAAATATCAAAAAAGATTGGACGTCCATCCAATCTTTCTATTCTATTAAAGTAAGTCTTCGATTAAATCAGAAACCTCGTCCTGCTCCGCTTGAGGAGTAATTTCTGTCACAATAATGCCTGAAACCGCACGCGCCACCAAGCCTTCTACATCCATACGAGCTTCATATTGCTCTGCATTTTTAATTTTAGGATTGGTTTTAGGGCGATCTGGTGCAAAAATTGTACAACAATCTTCAAAAGGTTGAATCGAAATATCAAACGTATCAATTTTTTGAGCTAAATCGATAATTTCTAACTTATCCATTGTAATCACTGGACGAATGACAGGTGTTGTGGTCACTGCATTGATGGCTTGCATAGACTCTAGCGTCTGGCTAGCGACTTGCCCAAGACTTTCACCATTAACAATCACCAATCCTCCGCGTTCTTCGCGAATAGCATCAGTGATGCGCATCATAAAACGACGCGTCAAGGTCATCAAATAAGCTTCAGGAGCCTTATCTTTAATTTCTTCTTGAATTTCAGTAAAAGGAACCTCAATAAATTGAATATTACCACCAAACTTAGTCAGCTTACGTGTCAAGTCATGCGCTTTTTTTAAAGCACCTGGACTGGTATAAGGGGGACTTGCAAAATGGACAGCCTCAATATCTACACCGCGTTTTAAAGCGAGATAACCAGCAACAGGTGAATCAATCCCACCTGACAACATCAACATCCCTTTTCCAGAAGTTCCTACCGGTAGTCCTCCTGCACCTTTTATATTTTCATAGGAAAGATATGCAGCCTCGTCACGAATTTCAACCTTAAGGTTAATGTCAGGATTTTTCATTTGTACTTTAACATGTGGAATTGCATCAAAAACTGCATCTCCCAACGTTAAATTTAAATCACGACTATCTAACTCAAAATTGTGATCACTACGCTTAGCCGTAATTTTAAAGGTCATCCCCTCTTGATAAATGGAAGTCATAATCTTTTGGACAGAGTCTTTTAACACCGAAACATCTTTTTCAACCTTATAAGAAGGTGAAAAGGCTTGGATACCAAATATTTGCTTTAGACTTTCCGCCACAGGCGCGTAATCTTGTCCATTTAAAAAGACATGACAACGATCGCGATCTGCCGTCACCTTAACAGATGGATAAATAGAAAGTACGTCTTGAATATTACGTTTTAGTTTATTAATGAAACGCATCCGATTCTTACCTTTTGTTGATAATTCACCGTAGCGTACCATAATTTCTGAATATTGCATCTTATCTCCTTACCTTTTTGGTTTTATCGTAGATTTGTTTAAAAATTGTTAGAAATTGCTCTACTTGCCCCATATCATTATCATCATCTAAACTAATACGAACAGCAGTTTGAGCATCTTTCACTGGAATTCCCATAGCAATCAAAGTACCAGCTGGACTTCCTGCTTTTGAAGAACAGGCACTAGTCGTTGAAATAAAAATATCGTGCTCTTCAAAGGCATGTACCACAACTTCGCCACGGACTCCCTTAATTCCAAAGGTTATAATATTTGGGGTAAACCTTTCTGTGCCTGAAAAAATTAAGATATCATCCCGTTGTTCTAACTCTGATAAAATAACTTGCTTCATCTTAGCCATCTTGTGATGAGCCACTTCTGCTTTATCTAAAGTTAAACGCAACGCCTTGGCTGTTGCCGCAATCCCTGCAAGGTTTTCAGTTGTCGAGCGTAAATCAGACTCTTGACCTCCCCCAGATAACAGAGGGGAAATTTTCTTACCAGCTTTTTTATAAAGAAAACCCACTCCACGTACACCGTGGAATTTATGACTTGAAAAGCTTGCAAAATCAACCCTGTCCAATAAAAAATCTTCTACTTTTATTTTTCCAATAGCTTGAACAGCATCGACATGAAAAGAAACTGTCGGCTTATCTTTTAAAACTGTCGCAATAGCTTCTAGAGGTTGGACACTGCCAATTTCATTGTTGACTGCCATAACTGAAACCAAGATCGTATCTTGTCTTAACAGTTGTTTAAAAGCTTCAACATCCACAAATCCTTCTTTCGTTACAGGAATTTCATCAACTTCAAACCCTTGTTTGGTTAGCCATTTAGCAGACGCTTTAACCGCTGGATGCTCAATTGCTGATACTAGGATATGTTTTCCATATTGACGTTTTTCAAAGGCAATGCCTTTAATGGCCCAATTATCAGCTTCTGTCCCTCCAGAAGTGAAGAAAATTTCATCGGAAGAAACCTCGATTAAATCTGCAATTTGTTTTCGCGAAGCTTCTAAGATACGTGTGGACTGACTCCCTAGACGATGTAAACTCGATGGGTTTCCAAAAATTTTTTCTGCAACCTCTTGATAAGTTCTCAATACTTCTGTATAAGGACGAGTTGTTGCAGCGTTATCAAAAAAAATCATATTACGTCATTCTCTCTCTTTTTTCAATCTCTTTCATTATAGCATATTTATCACCAGAATAAGTCAAGAGAAATTTACCTTTAGATATGGAATTTTTCTCAAAAAAATGTATAATAATAAAAAACAAGGAGGATAGCATGTCAAACGAATACTCAAGAAATCAAAAGCAAACTAAAAAACAAGGTAAACGTGCTACTGAGCATCTCTCGACAGGGATTTCCGCCCTTCAAAAAACCATTGCTATCATAGGGGGAACTTTGGGGATTATCACAGCATCCCTTACTATCAACAACTATATGAATAGTAATAAAGAAAAAGATAACACCTCATCTAGTAGTTCCATCGTCAAACAAGTTGATACAACAAATAATAATACTGCAGGTAGCTACATTAGCTCTAGTGCTGAAGCAGGTACTGACGCAAGTAATCAAGTAACAGCAACTGTTGAGAGCAGCTCAACTGATACTATCGAAGACAGTACACTCACCTCTTCAAGTGAGGCCATCAGTAACGAAACCACTACAGCAACTGAAGCAGCCACTGCAACCAGTGAAACTCCTTCTGCTGCTGACAGTGTCACAACACCTTAAACCATCTCTTTTATTCTTAAGATTTTATGTGGGCAGTGGAGATGCTAAAATGTTAACATTTTAGTTTCCATCACTCCCCTTTTTATATAAAGGAAATCCATGAACTATCAAGAAACCTTGAATTTCATTCACAGTAAACGCGCCAAAGGAAGAGGCACCAATCTTGATCGTGTTAGATGGTGTCTAGAGCAGCTAGGTAACCCACAACATCAATTTCCAGCTGTCCATATTGTTGGGACAAACGGAAAAGGCTCCACAACCAGCTACCTTCAACATATTTTTACAGAGGCTGGTTATCAAGTGGGAACCTTCACTTCTCCTTATATTACTCGCTTTAATGAGCGAATTGCCATCTGTGGAGAAGAAATCCCTGATGCAGATTTAACAGTTCTGTTAAACTCTATTCTCCCCATGCTTGAAAATCTAAAAGAGACAACATTTGGAGACATCACAGAATTTGAGTTGGTCACCATCTTAATGTTTCAATACTTTGCTCAAAAAAATGTGGATATTGCTTTTATTGAAGCTGGGATTGGGGGACTTTATGATGCGACCAATGTTTTTATGCCACTAGCAGTTATTTGCACTTCTATCAGTCTTGATCACGAAGATAAGTTAGGTAAGAGCCACTTATCAATTGCGAAACATAAAATTGGGGTGCTCAAAGATCATGTTCCTTTAATTTTTGGACCTGTTTCCAATGATGTTCGCCAACTCTTTTACAACACTGCCTACAATCATGATAGCTTAACTTTTGAAGCTGGACAAGATTTTAAACTAAGCAAGGATACTTTCACTTATCACGATATTGTCATTAGCCCTATCCACCTTCAACTCTTAGGGAAACACCAAAAAATTAATGCCAGCCTAGCTGTGATGTGTAGTCTTATCTTATCAGAAAACTTTCCAAAAATTTCTTTAAAAACAATAAAACAAGGGCTAAACAACACAAAATGGCCTGGACGAAGTGAGCTTCTTCGTCCAAATTTGTTACTTGATGGTGCTCACAATAGTGATGGTATCAAGCAATTAATAACACTTTTACAAGATCACTACCCTTCTAGAAAAGTTAAAATTCTATTTGCAGGACTAGGCCGTAAGTCTCTCTCTCCTTTATTAAATGTGCTTAGTGACTACCCGCTTAGTGTCACTAGCTTTGATTTTTTTGAAGCACAACCACTGAATCAGTATCCCGATCAATTTAATAAAGTAGAGCATTTTGAAGACTGGTATCATGAAGAGGAACAAGAAACCTTATTTGTTGTAACAGGATCACTTTATTTTATTTCAGAAATTCGACAAAAATTTATCCCTTAATACTATAAAAGAGACTTGATTGTCAAGCCCCAGATAAAATGGACAGTTAAAAAAGTTAGGTCTTTAGAAGGTATGCTTCCCTAAATTCTAAGGGAGTCATACCTTTTAATTTTTCTTGTGGTCTGTGGCAATTATACCAGTCGATGTATTTCCTGATTTGTTGGATGAGGGCTTCCCTATCCTCAGGCGGAAATAGTCTCAAGGATTCACTCTTCAAGCGGGAAAAGAAATTCTCACATGCCGCATTATCATAACAATTTCCCTTGCCAGAATGAGAAATGGTCACACCGTATTGATCTAATTTTCGGAGATACTGTTGATTGGTATATTGAAAACCTTGGTCAGAATGAAGGATACAGACTTTGGTTGAATCCCAAGAATCGTGAAAGACCTGATCTATA
>NZ_JBRUDG010000044.1:0-10475 GCF_053203725.1 Streptococcus porcorum
TTTTCAATGATTCTTTAGTTCCATCAAAACGCTTGTTCCAGCGCATGAGAGAGGCTTTTGAAACTTTGTAACGTCGACAGATGAAGGCGACAGAGGCACCATTTTGGTAGGTTTTAACAGCGTGGTAACGTGTTTCTAGAGTATGTGGTAAATAGCGAAGATTTTGTGATATACTAGTCATGAGAAGATTCCTTTTTGATGAGTGGTGGTACTCTTATCATATCAGGGAATCTTCTTTTTGACTTCTAGAAGTCTCACATCTATTGTAACGCTACATTTTAAAAACACTGTCGTATCTTACTTTCTTTTATTGTGCTTCAAAATATGATACAATAAAGAATGCGAAATCTGGGAAGATAGGGAGTTTTTCATGCGTTGTCCAAAATGTAATTGTAATAAATCAAGTGTGATTGATAGTCGTCAAGCAGAAGAAGGAACGACCATTAGACGTCGTCGAGAGTGTGACCAGTGTCATTACCGTTTTACAACTTTTGAGAGAATAGAGGATATTCCGCTTGTTGTGGTAAAAAAAGATGGGACGCGAGAATCCTTTTCTCGTGAAAAAATCTATACAGGTATTATAAGGAGTGCTCAAAAACGTCCAGTATCAGCTGAGGTGATCGATCAAGCTATTGCTCGTATTGAGCAGACAATTCGCAGTGACTATGATAATGAGGTTCCCAGTGAGGTTATTGGGAATCTAGTGATGGATGAGTTGGCGGATTTAGATGAGATTACTTATGTTCGTTTTGCAAGTGTTTACCGTAGCTTTAAAGATGTCGATGAGTTGGAAGAGTTGTTGCACCAGTTGACTAAAAGTATGCGTACAAAGAAAAAGAGATTAGACAAAGATGCGAGCGAATGATTCCTTCTACTATCTTGATAAAGGGAGGATAGAGGTTGCTGATCCTTTGACGATGCAACTGTATTATCCCATTATTAAAGCTGATGCTTATATTTTATATTGCTATTTACAAGCTTTTTATGATCAAGGGAAAAAGCGACATGCCTTTCATGAGATTTTAAATCATACTCTCTATAACATGCAACGATTCGAGGAGGCTTTGGCAGTTTTGACGGCTTTAGATCTTGTTCGTTTCTATCAAGATCGTCATTCTTACATCATTGATGTCAGAGCGCCTTTATCTAAAGAAAATTTCCTATCACATGCTCTGTATCGTCATTTATTAGAAGGGGCTATTGGACAAGTTGCAGTTTCTGAGATGGACGAAGAGATTCCAGAGGCTAGAAATCTTTCTAAGAAGTTTTCGGAAGTGTTTGGAAATCAAGGAGAAATTGTTCCATCAGAGCATCCAAAGGTAGCTAAAAACTATTTTGACTTAGATAGTTTTAAACGGTTGATGAGAAGAGATGGGCTTAGTTTTACGGATGAAGAAACGGATCTAGTAGCTATTTTTAACCTATCTGAGCGTTATAAACTAACATGGTATGATACTTATCAATTGGCGAGAGAAACAGCTAGTCAAAATAAGATTTTAGTTTCACGAATGGTGGCTAAAAGGGAAAGTCAGAATTCCCCTTCCACCAATGACTTTAGTGAGAAAGAAAAAATTGTCATCAAAGAAGCCAGAGAAGATAGTCCTGAGGTATTTTTAGCTAAAATTAAAAAGCCAAAGCAGGCAATAGTGACTAGAGATGAAGTTAAAATTTTAGCAGAAATGGCTCAGATGGGATTGCTTGATGAAGTGATCAACATTATGGTACTCTATACCATGAATAAGACTCACTCTGCGAATTTGCATAAAAACTATGTGCTAAAATTAGCCAATGATTTTGTGAGTAAGGGGATTTCGCGAGCTGATGATGCGATGAAGTATCTTCGGTCTGTCGGAGAGAAAAAATCTCAAGCAAAAGAAAAAACGAATAAAACCAATATCCCTAAATGGAGTAATCAAAATTATCAAAATCAAACCAGTCAAGATGAGCAAGAAAAACTAGAAGCCTATCGGCAAAAAGCCCTAGAGCGACTGAGAGATTTGGGAAAGGAGGACTAGATGGAAAAGATAAGCATCCAATACCCCACACGTTTTAACCCAAGAGAGCTAAAAGAGCAGATTTTAAAAGATCCAGACGTGGCCATATTTATAAAAGAGCAAGGTCTAACTCCTGATCAGGTACAGTTGAGTTTAACCAAACTGAATCAGTTTCGTATGGAGCGTGATCGTTTTAATCGTGGTGATGAGGCTTATGTTGCTAAAGGCTATCAGCCCATATTAGTGATGAACGAAGGCTATGCTGATGTCTCTTATAAGGAAACGAAAGAACATCATCAAGCGCAGGAAAAACAGGCAGTGAGCGATCGTATTCATCTGGTCAATCTCCCTAAGTCATATAAGCAGATTGGGCTAGAAGATATTATGCTTGATGATATTAAGCGTATCGAAGCTTTTGAAGCTATTGTGAGTTTTGTAGAGCATTTTCCTCAGATAACAAAAGGTCTATACCTTTATGGTGACATGGGGGTTGGCAAGTCCTTTATGTTAGCTGCCTTAGCAAGAGATTTGTCTGAGAAAAAAGGGTTAAGTACCACTTTGCTTCATTTTCCAAGCTTTGCGATTGATATTCGACATGCCATCAAAACAGGGAATGTCAAAGAAGAAATTGATCGCATTAAAATGGCTGAAATTTTAGTGTTAGATGACATTGGTGCAGAACAAGCTAGTGCTTGGATACGTGATGAGGTCTTACAAGTTATTTTACAGTACCGTATGCTTGAAAATCTGCCAACCTTTTTTACGTCTAATTATAGTATGGCTGATTTGGAGAAAAAATTATCTTCTGGCAAAGCTGATGGTGAGGTTTGGGAAGCCAAGCGTGTGATGGAGCGCATACGTTATTTGGCTACAGAATTGCATTTAGAAGGGGAGAATCGTAGATGACAGATATGATTGATTTGATGTTAAAACATACTTCTGTTAGGCGTTTTACTAATCGTCCAATAGCAGCTGATGAATTAGATCAGATTATTGAGGCAGGCAGAGCAGCATCTTCGTGGAAAAATTTTCAATCCTATTCTATCATTGTTGTTACCTCTGCAGAGAAAAAAGAGGAACTTTATCAACTCACCCCTCAACCTGCTATTTTGCAAGCTCAGGCGATTTTATTATTTGTAGGTGATTTGAACCGAGCAAGTAAGGCAGCTGATTTACATCAAACGGCTTTTGATGCTAGAGGGAGTGAAAACCTTTTGATTTCCTCTGTTGATGCAAGTTTAGCGGGACAAAATTGTCTCCTTGCAGCAGAGAGTATGGGATACGGAGGTGTTTTCATTGGGATGATTCGCCACAAAGCTATGGACGTCGCGACTTGCTTTAACCTTCCAGAATATACTTATCCTATTTTTTGTATTGCACTTGAAGAACCTGCGCAAGAACATCCTGTTAAACCACGCTTGCCAAAAGAAGCTGTCGTCTTTGATGAAGTGTATAAGGAACAGGATTCATCTGTAGTGCTGGCTTATGATGAAGTCCAAAGGATTTATGCGGGTGATCGTCAAACGGAAACTTGGTCTGAACGCCTGATTTCACAATTTGGGCAGGCTGAGCAAAAAGAAACAGAAAAATTATTAAAAAAACATAAACTATTGTAACAAGAAAGAGAGTATTATGGCTTTACCAACTATCGCTATTGTCGGGCGTCCGAATGTCGGAAAATCGACTTTGTTTAACCGTATCGCAGGTGAGCGTATCTCTATAGTAGAAGACGTTGAAGGGGTAACCCGTGACCGTATTTACACAACAGCCGAATGGTTGAACCGTAAGTTTTCAATCATTGATACAGGTGGTATTGATGATGTCGATGCACCATTTATGGAGCAAATCAAACATCAGGCTGATATTGCGATGAGTGAGGCAGATGTCATTGTTTTTGTAGTATCTGGTAAAGAAGGGGTGACAGATGCTGATGAGTATGTGTCAAAGATTTTATATCGTACCCACAAGCCAGTTATTTTAGTGGTTAACAAGGTAGATAACCCAGAGATGCGTAATGATATCTATGATTTTTACGCACTTGGTTTGGGAGATCCTTATCCTGTGTCATCTGTTCATGGTATTGGAACAGGAGATGTTTTAGATGCGATTGTAGAGAATCTTCCAACTGAGGAAGAAGAAGAAAATCCAGATATTATCAAATTTAGTTTAATTGGTCGTCCAAATGTCGGAAAATCAAGCTTAATTAATGCCATCTTAGGAGAGGATCGTGTGATTGCAAGTCCTATTGCTGGAACGACGCGTGATGCTATTGACACAAGCTTTGTTGATAGTGATGGGCAAGAGTTTACTATGATTGATACAGCAGGAATGCGTAAATCTGGTAAGGTTTATGAAAATACAGAAAAATACTCTGTGATGCGTTCTATGCGTGCGATTGATCGCTCTGATGTTGTCTTGATGGTGCTTAATGCGGAAGAGGGAATTCGAGAGTATGACAAACGTATTGCGGGATTTGCACATGAAGCTGGTAAAGGGATTATCATTGTTGTTAATAAGTGGGATACGCTAGAAAAAGATAATCATACCATGAAACAATGGGAAGATGATATTCGTGATAATTTCCAATACATTTCCTATGCTCCGATTATTTTTGTGTCTGCTTTGACGAAACAACGTTTACACAAATTACCAGAAATGATTAAACGCATCAGTCAAAATCAAAATATGCGCATTCCATCTGCTGTTTTAAATGATGTTATTATGGATGCTATAGCAATTAACCCAACGCCAACAGATAAAGGAAAACGCCTTAAAATTTTCTATGCTACTCAGGTTGCAGTGAAACCACCTACTTTTGTCATTTTTGTTAATGAAGAAGAGCTGATGCACTTCTCTTACCTTCGTTTCTTAGAGAATCAAATCCGTCAAGCTTTTGTCTTTGAAGGAACACCAATTCATCTGATTGCACGTAAACGAAAATAAAAGCTTCTGCAACATAAATGTGTCAGCTTTGATCTAACAAAAGTAGAGAAAGATTTTTATCTTGCTTTTTGTCTAAGGTAGACAAGCTTAAAATGGACGCATAAAAATAATATCAAACCCTAATCGTAAGAAGTTAAGATCAGCTTAACTTCTTTTTTATTTTTAAAGTATGCTATAATAGAGGGATAAAGAAAAAGAGGTATCAGTATGGCTAAACTTATCCCAGGGCGAATTCGTAACGAGGGGATTGAGTTATATCAATCGGGAAAATTTGAATTAATAGAAGAAAAAGATTCGGTCATTAAAGCGATGGTAGATGGTAAAATGATTTCATTTTCTTTGGATACAGAGGAAGTTAATTGCCAATGTGATTTCTTTAAATCTAAACAATACTGTCTTCATCAAGCCGCTTTAGAATATTTTATGAAAAATGATTCAGAAGGACAAAAACTGGTTTCTGGTATTAAGGAAGAAAAGAAAGAAAAGCAGGCAACACAGGCAATCACTTCATTTGGAAGTCGTTTTCTTGATCACTTATCTCTAAATGATGATGATACCTTGCGTTACCAATTGTTAGCTGTTGGTGAACAAAGTTTATATACCAATGATATTTGGTGGACCTTACGCATTCGTCGCTTACCAGATGAGAGAAGCTATATCATCCGTGATATTAGAGCTTTTTTACTGGTCATAGAGGAAGAATCTTTTTATCAAATCGGAAAAAAATATTATGAACCGTTGTCTTTGTTGAATTTTGATGCCTCAAGTCAAGAATTGATTACGTTTTTGTGGCGCGTGATTCCTCGAGGTGATCGTTTAGATAGTGAACATATTTTACCAAATCATTCTAGACATTTGGCCTTACCCTTGGGATATTTTGAAGAAGGCTTAGAGTTACTACAGGCCTTACCAGAATCTCAATTAACTTATGCTGATAAAATTTATAAGCAGGTTACCATTCACGATTTGGTGGGAGAAGATGGGCTGATTCAATTCAAAATTGACGTGCATCGCCAGTACATTGAATTGATGATTAAAGAAAAGGACTATAGTAGTTTATTTGATCACCGCTATCTTTTTTATAAAGGTATTTTTTATCATTTGAATCAGAAGCAAAGAAAGTTGGTGGCTAATTTAAAAACCCTTCCGATAGATGAGGATGGGGCAAAGTATCTTCGTTTTAATTTGGAAGAACAAGCAAAATTAGCAGCTAGTTTATTGGATTTTCAAGAGGTTGGTCAAGTTGAGGCTCCTAAAACTTTTCAAATTCGTGATTTTACTCCCAAATTTTATTTTGATAGTTTAAACACAGGGGAAATTAGTTTATCTTTGCGTTATGATTATAGGCAACTAGAAGTAGTGACAGAAGATAGTCTGTTGTCACTCCCTTTTGCTAGTAATTTTAAAAAAGAGGAAAAAATCAAGCGTTTAATGGCACAAGCAGGTTTCGAGGGTTATTTTTCAGCCTATCGCGCCCCACTTTCACCATCTGACTTATATACTTTTTTTGAAGAAACGCTTAATCGTTTTAGAAAAATCGGTCAAGTCTATATCGGTGATACCTTAGCGGGTTTTCATTTAGAAGAAAAACCAAGAGTATCAATAGCAACCAAGGGAAGTTTGTTAGATGTTTCATTTGATTTTTCTAATATCGTAGAAGATGATGTAGATGAGGCCTTGACAGCACTGTATCAAAATGCACCTTATTTTATTAGTCAATCAGGAAAGTTGATTTTATTTGATGAAGAGACTCAAAAAGTTGCTCAAGTCCTCCAAAAATTACGTGCCAAAGCAGCAGTTAATGGGCATTTAGAGTTATCAGGAGTAGCCACTTATCAAATTGCAGATCATTTTAAAAATATATCTAATATTAGTTTTTCAGATGATTTTAAAAAGATGGCACAGGACTTAACACACCCAGAAAATTACCCTCTTCCAAGTTTAAGAGTTCAAGCGGAGTTGAGAGATTATCAATTATCAGGAGTTAGGTGGCTATCTATGCTAGATCACTATGGTTTTGGTGGGATTTTAGCAGATGATATGGGACTAGGAAAAACCCTCCAGACCATTGCCTTTTTATCCTCTAAATTAACTAAGGCATCTAAGGTCTTAATTTTATCGCCTTCCAGTCTGATTTATAATTGGCAAGATGAATTTAAAAAATTCTCACCAGACTTAGACGTGGTTGTTGCTTACGGCTCTAAAGTTAACCGCGATGAGCTTATTCAGCAAGCACATCAGGTTACCATCACAAGTTATACTTCTTTTAGGCAAGATTTTGAGGTTTATCGCCAGTATCAGTTTGACTATTTAATCTTAGATGAAGCACAAGTGATGAAAAATACTCAGACCAAGATTGCTCAACATTTAAGAGATTTTGAAGCTAAGCAGTGCTTTGCTTTATCTGGAACACCTGTGGAAAATAAGCTTTTGGAAATTTGGTCGATTTTTCAGATTGTTTTACCAGGCTTACTTCCTAATAAGAAAACATTTTTAAAATTAGATCCAAAAACTGTATCGCGTTATATAAAACCTTTTGTGATGCGACGTAAAAAAGAAGATGTTCTACCTGAGTTACCTGATTTGATAGAAACGACTTATACCAATGAGTTAGCAGATAGTCAAAAAGCGATTTATCTCGCACAATTACGACAAATGCAAGAAAGAATTAAAGGTGCTTCAGATTCTGATCTTAATCGCAGTAAAATTGAGATTTTATCAGGTATCACTAGACTTCGCCAGATTTGTGATACTCCTAAACTTTTTATGACTTATGAAGGAGAGTCAGGAAAGATTAACAGTTTAAGAGAGCTCCTGCAACAAATTAAAGATAGTGGTCACCGAGCACTGGTCTTTTCTCAGTTTCGAGGAATGCTAGATATTGCAGAAGAGGAGTTGACTAAGATTGGTTTGACAAGTTATAAAATCACAGGTTCTACACCTGCTGATCAACGCCAAGAGATTACAAGGGCATTTAACAGTGGCTCAAAAGATCTGGTTTTGATTTCTTTAAAAGCAGGTGGGGTTGGTTTGAACTTGACGGGAGCTGATACGGTTGTCTTGATTGACCTTTGGTGGAATCCAGCTGTAGAGATGCAAGCAATTAGTCGTGCTCATCGTTTAGGTCAACGAGAAAATGTTGAGGTCTATCGTTTGATTACACGCGGAACAATTGAAGAGAAAATTTTAGAGTTACAAGAAAGCAAGAAACATCTGGTCGCCAGTGTCCTTGATGGAGATGCGACACAATCTAATATGACAATAGAGGAAATAAAAGAGATCCTTGGAATGACGTGATTATTTTTTATAAATGAAAAGATAAATTTTGAAAAGTTTTCTATTTTAGTTTATAATAGGAATGCTATAGAAAGGAAGGGTAGCATGGATCGTAAAAAGAGAAAATTTCCCTTGGTAGCTGATCATGAAATTATTGTTGAGCAACCTAAAATCATGAAATTATATGAAACTGAGGATTTAATTACTAATATCCATGGTACTTATCAAGACAAGGATTATCAAGATATTTTACAAGAGCGTCCCATCTCATCGGCTATAAAGGAAGAAAAAACTAGCGTATCACAAGTGGTGGTATCTGAGGATAAGACTTATGCTGAACAGATGAGGGAAAATTCTAAACGCGATTTGAAAAGAAAGCGTCAAGATTATTTATCCAATAAAATAAAAACCAATCCAGTGTTATCGAGTAAAGCCATTTCATCAACAAAAATGGAATCGAATCCAAAGGTTAAATCTCAAAAGCAGTCTAGTCAAATGCCAAAATCATCTCAGTCTGTGACAGAATTGTCACGTTTTTCGGAGAAACTGAGACAAGAAAATTATATTTTAGCAGAGCTACCTAGTCACTATCAGCAACCTAAAAATCAAAAGAATACTACTAAAAAGAAAAATAACTATGATTTCTTAAAGAAAAGTCAGATTTACAATTATCCAGATAGGCAGTTAAAAACTGAAAAAAGGGTGGCTCAAGAGTTAAATTTGACTCGATTTGAAGATTGATATTAAAGGAGAAAACATGACGAAAACCTATCATTTTATAGGCATTAAAGGCTCAGGCATGAGCGCACTAGCTCTACTCTTACATCAAATGGGCTATCAAGTACAAGGGAGTGATGTTGAAAAATATTATTTTACTCAGCACGGTCTAGAAAAAGCTGGTATTCCATTACTTCCTTTTGATGAATCTAATATTTCAGATGATATTGAAGTGATTGCAGGGAATGCCTTTCGTCCAGATAATAATATCGAGGTTGCTTATGCTGTTGCTAACGGGATTCCTTTTAAACGTTACCACGAATTTTTAGGTGAGTTTATGCGTCGCTTTACAAGCTTTGGAGTGGCAGGAGCACATGGAAAAACCTCTACAACAGGCTTATTGGCACATGTGATGAAAAATATTACAGATACTTCCTTTTTGATTGGTGATGGTACTGGTAGAGGCTCGGCACACAGTCAATATTTCGTATTTGAATCAGATGAATATGAACGTCACTTTATGCCTTATCATCCAGAGTACAGTATTATTACCAATATCGATTTTGATCATCCAGACTATTTTACGGGTATTGATGATGTCTTTAATGCTTTTAACGACTATGCAAAGCAGATTCAAAAGGGATTGTTTATCTATGGTGAAGATGAGTTACTTCGTCAGATTACCTCAGATGCCCCAATTTATTACTATGGATTTGATGAAACAAATGATTTTGTAGCTTATGATATCAAACGTTCAACATCAGGTTCTAACTTTAAAGTGAAGTTTCAAGATAAGGTTTTGGGAGAATTTCATGTTCCTGCTTATGGGCGCCACAATATTTTAAATGCAACGGCTGTAATTGCAAACCTATATATTGAAGGTTTTGATATGACTTTGGTGGCAGAGCATTTGAAAACTTTCTCAGGGGTGAAGCGACGTTTTTCTGAAAAATTGATTAACGAAACGGTTATTATTGATGACTTTGCCCATCACCCAACGGAGATTATTGCGACTTTAGATGCGGCACGTCAAAAATATCCAAGTAAAGAGATTGTAGCTATTTTCCAACCTCATACATTTACACGTACGATTGCCCTTCTAGATGAGTTCGCGCAAGCTCTAAACGAAGCAGATTCTGTTTATTTAGCTCAAATCTATGGTAGTGCGCGTGAAGCGGATAAAGGAGAAGTAAAAGTTGAAGACTTAGCAGAGAAAATTAGTAAGCCTGCTAAGGTTGTGACAGTTGAAAATGTCTCACCGCTTCTCAACCATGATAATGCCGTTTATGTCTTTATGGGAGCAGGAGATATTCAGCTCTACGAACGCTCGTTTGAGGAGTTGTTATCTAATTTGACACAAAATAATCAATAAAAAATACTTAAGCTGGGATAATTTATTCCGGCTTAAGTCTTTATTTAGGGCTCTATAATTTCTGTAGTGGGTAAGAACACCGTGGAAATTATGGAGCCTTTTTGAATATAGAAAAAGGTCCCATATGACCTATAATGAAAAGCGACGAAACTCACATTAGAAAGGGTTCATAT
>NZ_JBRUDG010000045.1:0-10439 GCF_053203725.1 Streptococcus porcorum
TAGCGAAGATTTTGTGATATACTAGTCATGAGAAGATTCCTTTTTTGATGAGTGGTGGTACTCTTATCATATCAGGGAATCTTCTTTTTTGACTTCTAGAAGTCTCACATCTATTGTAACGCTACAAAATTATCTTGTGATACATCTTACATAATCTTGCTTGTATGATAAAAAAATAGTATAATGAAACAGAAAGAATGGAGAGTTGAGAATGGAGTATGGAGATTTTCATAAAGATCGGGTAATTGAACTAGGGTATTTACTTAATAGAATTTGGAGTAATTGGTATAAAATACTTACTGTAACTTTTTTGGGAATATTTTTTTCAGCTAGTATAAGTAGATATATTTTACAACCGGTCTACTATAGTGAAGTGAAGTTATATATAGTTGGCGAAAGCTCATTAGTTGATTCCAATATTCTTATGACTGATAAATTAGAGGTAGGGAGTCAGTTAATTAATGATTACAAAGAATTAGTCCTATCCACTACTGTAATCAGTAATGTTAGAGATAAATTGAATATTAAAGAGGGGTTGGAAAATTTACAAAATAATATTAAAATTGTAGTTCCTTTAAATACTAGAGTGATTAGTATAGGTGTTACAAATGAAGATCCCAGGGTCTCTGCATTAATAGCAAATGAACTTGCCAGTGTATCGAGTGAGAAACTAATGAATATGGTCGATGGGGCTAAAGTTAACTTGATTTCTAAAGCTAATGTCCCTAGTTCACCAATATCTCCTAATATTGCGAAAAATGTAATATTGGGAGGCATACTTACGATGTTTATCTCTATATCAATAGTTTTTTTAAAAATAGTATTAGATAGTAGGGTACGGAGACCTGAGGATATAGAATTAACTATGCCAGTAGAGGTTATCGGAATAGTTCCAAAATTAAAATGAAGTAGGTATAAAAATGAATAATACAGATTCATTGAACAAACAAATAAAAAAAATAGCAAAAGGATACGATTTCTTCAATATGATTAAGTACAGATTGTTAAAAACTAATCCTTTTGCTAAGTTGATTACAGTGACTTCTGTTAGTCCCAAAGAAGGGCGGACATTTATTTCCATAGGTTTAGCTACTGTATTTGCAATGCAGGGGGAACGAACTGTAATTGTTGAAACAAATTTTGAGTCTCCTTCACTGAATAAATTTTTTAAGTTGACAAAAGACCAAGGTGGCTTAATTGACTACTTATCTGGAAAGTCTATGATAAAGGAAGTTATTATTTCGACAAATATTTCAAATCTATCTCTTATACCTGCAGGAAGACTTTTAGAGACGACAACTTCGCTTGATGAAAAGAGTATTGCCGAATTAATCCAAAAATTAACATATCAATATGATAAAATAATTATTGATACATCAGCTTTGGCAGTGTGTAACGATAGTATGATTATGATAGATAAATCTGATGTCCATGTATTAGTTACAAAATCAGGTACGGTTAAATATGAAATCATTCAGAAATATTTAAAAAAACTTATAGAACGAAATTCTAAATTTGGAGGTGTTATCATAAATAAATATAAAGAATAATAAAGAACTATTTGTTTTTATATAGAAATTTGAAGTAATAATGTGTTTGTTAATTATAGGGAATTAATATGGAAAATAAAAGAATATGTTTAGTGGGATCGAGTGGTGGCCACCTTATGCACCTAAACTTATTGAAAGAGTTATGGGGGGAACAGGAACGTTTTTGGGTGACTTTTGAAAAAATAGATGCTATTTCAATGCTCTACGATGAGAAGGTCTATTATTGTCATTATCCAACTAATAGAAATGTAAAAAATTTAGTAAAAAATACATTTTTGGCATTTAATATTTTAAGGAGAGAGAAGCCAGACATTATTATATCTAGTGGTGCAGGAGTAGCGGTACCATTTTTTTGGATAGGTAAATTATTTGGAATAAAAACAGTATACATTGAAGTGTTTGATCGAATAAACGCCCCAACACTTACAGGTAGATTGGTGTCTCCAGTAACTGATATTTTTGTTGTACAATGGGAAGAGATGTTAAAGGTATACCCTAGAGCTATTTATTTAGGGGGAATCTTTTAATGATATTTGTTACTGTAGGTACACATGAGCAACAGTTTGATCGTTTGTTAAAAGAAATAGATAGACTGAAGCAAGAAAAAGTGATAACTGATGATGTATTTATGCAGACAGGTTTTTCTGCATATCAACCAAAGTATGCCAACTATAAAAAGATACTTACACGTTCTGAGATGGAAGAGTTGATTGAAAAATCAGATTTGATTATTAGTCATGGTGGCCCGTCCACTTTTATGCCTATATTAACAAAGGGGAAGAAATTGATAGTTGCACCCCGAAGAAAAAAATACAATGAACATGTAAATGATCATCAAGTTGAATTTGTTAATCAAGTAAAAAAGTACTATCATTTGGAAGTTATGATAGAAGTAGAAGAATTAGCTGGTTTATTAGACAAAATAGAGGTAAATGCTACGAAACCGATCTCTAATAATAAAAGATTTAATCAAAATCTTGAAGCTGTCATTGAGGAGTTATTTTGATACCTAAAAAAATTCATTATTGTTGGTTTGGTGGAAATCCTCTACCAAATAGTGTAAAAAAATGCATTGAATCTTGGAAAAAATATTGTCCAGAGTTTGAGATTATTGAGTGGAATGAATCAAATTATGATGTTAATAAGATAGCTTATATTTCTCAAGCATATAGGGAGAAAAAATATGCTTTTGTTTCTGATTATGCTAGATTAGATATCATTTTTGAAGAAGGTGGGATCTATCTAGATACAGATGTAGAGTTATTAAAATCATTAGATACTCTTTTAGATAAGGACTGTTTTTTAGCTTGTGAACTAGATGGAGAAGTTGCTACAGGGCTTGGTTTTGGTGCTGTTAAATATTTTCCTTTTCTTAAAGAGAATATGCAAATTTATGAAAAGAGAAATTTTGTTGAAAATAATAAATATGATGAAACGACATGTGTACAACATACCACTAATTTGCTCAAGTTAAAAGGTCTTAAGTCAACTGATAAAATACAAGAAATTGAGAGAATGTGCATATATCCGCCAGAGTATTTCTGTCCTTATAGTCTAATAACAGGTAAGATGACAATAACTAATAATACTTATTCAATACATCACTATGACTCAACTTGGTATGGTCAAGGTATCAAGTCAAAATTTAAAAAAAAGTTGTTACCCTTAAAGGTGAGATTTAAACTTTCACTTGATAATCTGTTTGGCCAAGGAACTTATAGTAGATTGAAAGATTGGTTAAGAAAATAATATGAAAGAAAATATTTATACACCTAGTCAAATACTTTATTTAACAGCGATTACGCTTATTTCTTTTGGAAAAGGAATGGGCTTACCGGGTAATAACTCTATCTATATCATCTTATTTTCTTTGGCAGTGGTATTAATTGTACTAAAAATTTCAAGAGATATTTGGGATATTAGTATTTTATATAAAGTGATGATAGTCGGTATGATTGCGCTGGTTAATTTTTTTTTCACGAGAGAACCAGCCTTTCTCTTCAGTCTAGTATTATTAGTTGGAGTAAAAGGGATAAGTTTTCACAGTATACTGAAAGTTGCATTTTTTTCTAGAATATTTGCATTTATTACAACAGTAGGGTTATCTTTTTTGGGCGTATTGCCTAAATACGAGATTGTATTTTATCGCAATAATATGTTTATTAGTAGATTTGGTTACGGATTTGAACATCCAAATTTATTGCATTCATCATTTGTTATGATAGTATTATTTGGAATGTATCTATACTACAATAAAATAAATTTATTGCATTATACTTTTATCCTTCTTTTGAATTTATTAATATACTATGCATCTGCTTCTAGAACAGGATTCTATATTATTATTATTGCAGTAGTGGTTCACCTATTTAGTCAGTTATCTTTTTTTAAGAATGTGCTTCGTATAGTTTTACCATGGTTGCAAATAATTTTAACGCTTATTACAATAATCTTAGCGTTGAATATACAAAAACCTATAGTGGCTAGATTGGATGAATATTTTACTGGCCGTCTATATTATGCTAATTTGCAGTTTCAGTATTTCCCGAGTTTATTGGGGCGGCATTATCCTTCAGAATTGAATATTAATTTTGATAATAGCTATTCAATGTTATTTGCACTTTATGGTATTATTGTAGCACTACTACTTCATTATTGGTATTGTTCAACTGCTGTAAAAATTAGAAAGTTATCGAACTTTGCACCGGTATTTTTATTTTTTATTTTGTCAATTATTATGTTTACAGAAAGTTATTATACTAATGCTGTGTATAATGTGACACTTTTTATGACTGCTATAATATTTTTTAATGGAGAGAAGGAAGAGTTTTTATGATTTATATTGTAACTCCTACTTATAATCGGAAATTAGAGTTAACACGATTGTTCAATTCGTTATTGAGGCAGACAAGAAGTGATTTTATCTGGATTGTAATTGATGATGGCTCTGATGATGGAACAAAGGATATGTTGAATAAGATGATTGTAGATAATTCACCATCTTTTCAATATATATATATATATCAAGAAAATTCAGGAAAACATATTGCTTATAATACTGCCTTAGATTATATGGGAGGAAGAGGTTATCATGTTGTAGTTGATAGCGATGACTTCTTATCGGATCAAGCAATTGAGTATTTTTATGAGGATACTCATAAAATCCATCAAGATACAATAGGTGTTGTTTATCCTAAACATGAAATTGGAAAAAAAAATAAATGGTTGGAAGATAATATTTCTTATGTTGATATTCCCGAAATAAAGTTTAGGTACAATTTATCAATAGAGACAACAATTTTATTGAAAAATAGTATCTTGTCAAAAATAAGATTAAAGCAATTTAGCCAAGAAAAATTTTTATCTGAAGAAACTTTTTATTATGACATCAGTGAAATTGGTAAATTTATTCCTATAAATAGAGAACTATATTATTTTGAGTACCTAGATCAGGGTATGACTAAAAATACTTTTAATCTATGGAAGAAAAATCCAAAAGGGACACAATATTTGTTAGAAAGAAGGAAAAAATATATTGCTGCTAATTTAGTAGGGAAACAGCGTATTTTTGAATCAATTAAAGTAATGATGAATATAAAATCCTTCGAATATTATTTATCACGAATGAAATATTTTCAAAAAAGCCCAATTGTAAATACATTACTTTATCCTATAGTTTATATAGTTTATATTAGGAGATTTAAGTAAGTATTTAAGTAGTAATATAATATAAAGAAAGTAATTTAATGTCAAAATCAGGTATAAAATCAGGCGCAATTTATGTAATAGGTAATTTATTTTTACAAGCTTTGGGATTTATCTCTTTGCCTCTATTTACTAGACTTCTATCTATCACTGATTATGGTAAGTTTAATCTATTAACAACATGGACAGCAATTTTTGTTGCCTTTATTGGTATTCAATCTCATGAAACATTAAGTATGGGGAAAAAAAAATATAAGGGGGAAGAATATTATAGATTTGCTTTTAATGCCTTGGTAATATCATTTGTTAGTTTTATTATTATTTTTTTAGGGGGGGGTATTTTTGGACACTCTTTAGCTCGAATAATAAAATTAAGCCTCCCAATGTTTTATCTAATGCTATTTCAAAGTTTTTTTGGGTATTATGGTCATATATTTAATTTTTCTAGTAAATTTTTACTTCAAGAGGATAGAAGTTTCATTCAACTGGTTATTTCACTAATTATCAATATTTCTAATATAATACTCTCTATACTATTTATTTTAAATTTTGAAGATAGATTATTTGCAAGGATTATAGGTAATTTTTTTCCATCCGCTATACTTTCGATATGTTTTTTATTATATTTTTTTTACAAATATTATTCTAAATTAGAGAAAAAATATATATACTTTATTATTTCAACAGGGTTACCTATGGTTTTTCATAGTTTCGGAGGACTCTTATTAAATCAACTCGATACAATTATGATTGGTAGAATGTTAAACGTTCAATCGGTTTCAATTTATAGCTTTGCATATACTATTGGTGCTGTTTTGAATACTGTATATGTAAATTTAAATTCAGTATGGTTACCGTGGTATCTAAAAAAAAATAGGAATATTTCGAAACAGATACAATTATACTTAATACTTGGAGTTGTCTTATGTCTAGGTTTTTTAACAGTAGCACCTGATTTAATTACTTTATTAGGAAATAAGGAGTATTATGAAAGTCAGAGATTTATTTTTTGGATAATTTTAGCTTTTTTTATGTTTTTTCTCTCTTCTTTCCCTATAAATATTCAACTATATCATGAGGTGACCCTATTAATTCCAACAGGGACTATAATAGCGGTAATATTAAATTATTTTTTAAATCGTTATCTAATTGCAATTTTCGGAATCAGTGGAGCTGCTGTATCCACCTTTATCTCCTATTTTGTACTATTTATTTTTCATTATATTATTGCAAGAAAAAAATATGTAGATGTAGATATTTCTATAAAACAATATGTCTTAGCAATAATAACAGTAAGTATTTATGCTTTATTTATTGCAAATCTTACTGAAAATATATTATTGCGTTACATTGTTGGGCTTTGTATGTGTATTTTTTTGATTTTTTTATTTAGAATTGATATTGTAAATTTTATTAGAAATAAAAATAAATGAAAATAGCAAGTTGATTATAGAAAATATGGCTCAATGTCAACTTTAGTGGGCAGGTGAAAAGCTAGCAAATAGAGGGGGCGAAATGCGTTCTCTATTTGTTCATATTTAAGGGAATTAAAATCCATTTACTCAAAGCTTCCCTCAACCTAATTTATCCTAGATAAATTAAGCTGATTTCTTTCAAAGTCTTGATTGAATATCCGTAGAAAGCTTTATTAACATTGATGGGAAAAATATAACGTGAATGAGAGCAAAAAAGATTTCCAATCATATTGTAATGATTTATAATGAAAATATTCATATTAGTTTAGAGATAAGTCTGACTTGATTACAAAAGCAATGAGAAAACTACCGTTCCTTAGTTTATATTCTTAATTAGGCATCCAAAAAGAGTCTGTAATCATATTGATGTGTTAGATATTCAGATAGAGATTATAGGAGAAATTATTAAAGATAAGGGATGTTATTGTTTAGCAGTAAGAGATAATCAAAGTCGTATTCATGAAAATATTAGTACCTATTTTAGTAATAGCAAATTTATGGATGAATTAGCTAAAATAGACCATTACCAACTATTGAGAAGGATTGTAGTCAGGTTGAATAGCATGTCATATTAGCACAAATAGGAAATGTAAGATGATTGAATAAATTGTTAACCACCTAAAAAATTACTTTTAGGACACAAAAATAGAATAAGAAACTTTACGTGCGTGTGCTGTGATCTTTGTAGAAGTTAGGTTGAAATTGTTTTAATTTACTTATAGAATAAAAATACAAAAAGTACTCTATCATACATATCTTTAATATAAAGGAAAGAACTGTGACCATAAAAAATAATACTCAAAAAAAATATTCTAGAATAAGGAATGCTAGTATTTTGACACTTATATTAGCAATATTATTAATCTCTATAAGCACAATTATTTTCAGTAATAATTTATTTTCTTCAAACTATGAGAGTGCAATAAATTACGTTACCCCGCAACAATTTGGTGCCAAAGGTGATGGTATATCTGATGATACTGAGCCTATGAAAAAAGCTATTATGTCTGGAAAACCAATCTACTTGTCTAAAGGTAAATACTTAATAACAAAAACAATTCTATTGACTACTAATGTTTATATTTCAGGAGAAAGTCAAACTAGTACTACTATTATTTCGCCAAATTCCTATGCCTTCAAAGGACAGTACGGATATTCATCCACAATTAGAAACTTAACATTTAAGGGATATGGAGTAGATCAACTTAGTGGATCTATGCTTTCAAATATAACATTTAGAGGTACTCAAGGACTACGAAATATCAGAGTTAGTACACTGACTAGTATAACTTTTGTTAATTTGGAAGAATCTGGAATAGACAAATTAACAGATAGTAAAATTATAAATTCTAATTTTATAAACAATAAAACAGCCATCAATCTATCATCGTCTAATGATAACCAGATTTATATGAATCGTTTTAACAAAAATGATTATGCTATTACTATTAGAAAGGCATCTTTCAATACTATCAATAGAAATTATTTTTTAAATCAAAAAAAACAATACATTAAAATTAATAGCGCAGATCATCTGGAAATAATCAACAATATTATTCAAAATAGACAAAAAGATGCCGTCTTATTGTCAGGGCAATATGTGAAATTTACGAATAATACTTTCAACAATCTACCTTATCCGTTAAAAATCCATTCGCTAGAAAATTCTATAATCTCTAATAATAATGGCGGAGATACGAAAAAATTCATCGATATAAAAAACTCATACCAAAATAACGTTATTGTACAGAATAATAGTAAAATAAAAAATGACCTAAGTAATAATACTTTTCTCACGCCTACCACTCCAATTGAAACAGAAAATCTTTTTAAACTTGAAAAACATTCTTTTGTATCAGTAAAATCATTTGGAGCAAAAGGTGACGGTATTACAGATGATACCGAGGCAATTAAAAAAGCTTTAAAAACAAAAAAAGATATTTATTTTCCAAATGGAAACTATATTATAACTGAAACTATTATCTTACCGCAAAAAATAACGTTATTTGGTCTGGGCTCTATTAAAAACTGGGGATCTGAAAATACAACAGATAAGGGACAAGTTATCCTCACTTCGTTAAATCAATATGCTTTTAAAGGAGGAAAAAATATCTCTTTCCGAAATATTAATTTTAATGGAAATGGCATTACTAAATCTGAATCTCTATCTTTATCTAGAACAAGTTTTACTGGAAAGCACGGAATTTTAAATATTAAGAGTAGTGTAGTTAGTAATTCTGTTTTTAACAAAATGAACAACTTTGCTATACAAACTATTCATAATACTACAATTATCAATAGTTTTATTATGAATAGTCGAATAGCCATTAAATTAAATAATTCAAACAATAATTTTATCTCAACCAATAAGATAGAATGGAATGAGATAGGTATTGATATTAATAAATCGGTAAATAATAAATTTACTAATAACACATTTGATAGACAAACTTATTATGGTATCATCAGTAACTCCTCTGCAAACATAATTGTAGATAATCGATTTGAACGGAATGTTTCAGGGCACCTGTTGCTTACTAATAGCTCTGATATAGTAGATGGAAATGTTTTTTATATTAAATCAATAGAAGATGCTGGAATAGGAGGTATGAAACCTGATATATCAATAACTGCTCTAGGTAACTCCGAGAATTTAACAATTTCTAACAATTTATCTCTCCATAATCAGTCCTTCACTAATAAAAAAATTATAAGACAATCTAATAACTTACTTAATGGTGAAATAAGTAATAAATCAAATATTAATTTGTTTGGAAGAGAGTTTATTTATAATAGCTTCCCATCTCTGATTTATGATTTCAATAGTGAATAAATCCACAGTACTTAGTATGAATAAAAAATATTTTAGTACTAAAATTTAAGTATTTTGAACTACTTTACGTATATATTATGTGTCTAACTTTGACAACTCATATAAATAACTTTGCTGAACTTAGTTAGAGTTGCTCACTTTAATCTCATAATCAATATTCACAGTATAGATATATATGCTCACTACTAGTAATACTTTAATTTATAATTTCATCACCACCTGTTAAACTCATATCTATTTTAGCCTAACACCTTTATGAATAAACTCTATAATGTCTGTAGTGTGTTTTCTACAGAGATTTATGAGACCTTCTTAAGTATAGAAAAATTCCCGTATGACTTATAATGAAAAGCGATGAAACTTATAGTAGAAATATTGATCTATGGTCATAACTACCTATGAAAATGAATAATTTGCACATTAGCTTTTTCAGCGTGTCCTAAAAATGTTCGATAAACTTTGTTCGGGTTAGTGCTATACAAAATCAATCTTTTTAAAATTGATGTCAGGTCACAAAAGAATGAATAGAAAATTTTCATGCGTACAGTACGGTGTGGACGGCGTGTATGAATGTACCTTTGTCAATGATGTGAGACCTAAAATGTTATTTTGAAGCCATCCATTTGTTAAGCTTTACTAGGAGCTAGCTCTTAGTAAAGCTTTTCTGATATTGATAGGAGATTTCCGGCTCTTTGTCAACTGTAGTGGGTAGATGAAAAGCTAACACCTAGAGAGGACGACATTCGTTTTCTCTTTTTCAATACTCAAAGCGATGTAAATCTTTGTTTTAAAGTTCTTAAAGTTTCTAAACCCGAAAGCCTGTCTCTTGATGTCCTTGATGAGTTTATTGGTCGCTTCCAGTTTAGCGTTGGAATA
>NZ_JBRUDG010000046.1:0-10388 GCF_053203725.1 Streptococcus porcorum
ATAGCGAAGATTTTGTGATATACTAGTCATGAGAAGATTCCTTTTTTGATGAGTGGTGGTACTCTTATCATATCAGGGAATCTTCTTTTTTGACTTCTAGAAGTCTCACATCTATTGTAACGCTACAATTTCCTTGGTCATCATTTTACTCCTTGTTTTTCTTCCTATTATACTACAAGAAGAATCCTTTGACTTGACAAAGATAATCATTTAGCATTTAATGGAATAAATCAATAAAAAGCGAGAACTTATGAACCAATTAATTTATGTTGCAGATGATGAAAAAAATATTCGCCAGCTCATCGAAAATTTCTTATTAGATGCAGGGTTTAGAGTATTGAGTTTTGAAACTGGGGACGCTTTATTACAACGTTTTAATCAAGAACCAGCTGATCTTGTCATATCCGACGTCATGATGCCTGGGATTGACGGCTTTAGTCTAGTAGCGCAACTCCGCAAACAATCCGATATCCCTATCATCCTTCTCACAGCTAGAGATAGCGATGCTGATTACATGACAGGTTTTACTATGGGAGCAGATGATTACTTTACCAAACCATTTTCTCCTGTTGCACTGACCCTAAAAGTAAAAGCTACCTTAAACCGACTTGAAAAAATACCTCCCCCATCACAACAAGAAATGAGTCTTGGGGACTTACATCTTTCTCTTGATCAGAGAACTGCCTTTTATAATCAGCAAGAACTCAACTTAACCAACACTGAATTTCAACTGTTGCAGTTTTTAATGGAGAATGCCGAAAAAGCTCTATCCCGAGAAGAGTTATTAGAAAAGGTATGGGGATACGATAGCGATGTCGAAACACGCGTCACTGATGACACCATCAAACGATTACGAAAAAAACTAAGGGCAGTTGATAGTCATGTTTTTATTGAAACCGTTTGGGGATTTGGATTTAAACTGATTGAAAAAAAGGAGACAAAATGAAAAAATTTTTCAATCCTAGACTTAAAACCAGTTTATTTCTCATCCCATTAACGAACTTGGTCCTTGCTTTTATTCTAATCTTCTTGGTCTTCAACCTTACTATCCGCCAATACATTGAGACCAGTACAGCTTCGGCAATTTCTCAACAATTTGATACGTTAGATCAACTTTATCAAAGTACGGGTACAAGCCAGCAACTAGATACCTCCAATCAAAATCAAGCCATCTTTTCAACCCAATACCTGATCACAACTGATGATTTTGAAGAAGAGTATTCCTCAATATCGTCGAATGATAGTAAGCAAAAAAAAGTTTCTAAGCAGCTCTTAAAATTTCTCTCTAACGAAGAAGATGATATTGAGCATCAACTAGAAGCTGAGAAGGGAATTATTGTGACGATAGATGGGAGTAGTTACTATCTTAAAGCTAAAGAATATTGGGGGGCTATTTCAGACTACTATGTCACTGACTCAAAAGATGATGATGATGATACTAGTCATCTTGCATTAGTTTATACCAATATTACACCCATCCAAGATTTTCTAAACTTAATCAATAACCTGTTACTTGGACTAATGGTGCTAACCGGTGGATTAGCCTTTGTATTGATTTTTTTGACCGCTAAAAAAATTGATACTGCCTTTCAAACTCTGAGGAACTTCATCTTAAAAGTTGGACGTCGTGAAAAAACAGATAACATATCAAAACTATCTTATCAAGAATTTAATCAAGTAGCAGATACCGTTCAAGAAATGTCCAACATGATTGAACAAAGTCAAGCTAGCCAGCGCTATTTTTTCCAAAATTCCTCACATGAGCTTAGAACTCCACTTATGTCTATTCAAGGATATGCCGAAGCTATCAAAGAAGGTATCGGGACTAATCCTAAAGAATCTGCTCAAATTATCCTAGATGAGAGTCAACGAATGACAAAGTTAGTGGATGACATCTTACTTTTATCAAAATTAGAAGGAAGTCAAAGTCAACTTCATATTGAGGAAATCAATACCAAAGAACTCATTTTGGATTGTTCTTGGCGTTTAAAAAGTTTAGCTGAAGAACGGTCATTAAACTTTGTTCATAAGTTGGAAGATTATCTTTTCATTCAAGGAGATGAAGAAAAATTAGAGCGTGCCATCACCAATATCTTATCTAATGCTATCCGATACGCACGGTCAACTATCACTATTTGTAGTCTTGAAATCGATGATTGTTTTCAAATTATCATCAAAAATGATGGCCCGCAAATTCCAGAAAAGGATCTAGAACACATATTTGATAGATTTTATAAAGGACAAGATGGTCAGCACGGCATTGGACTAGCTATCACTAAAGAAATCATATCAATTCATGGCGGTGATATTACAGTCTCATCTACATCAGAGCAAACTGTCTTTACCTTGATACTCCCTAAAACTCCACTAGCTGACAGGTGAGTGACATAGTAAATACCAGGAGAAAAAGATTTAACATACTTCAAATTAAACTAAATAAACTTTTTAATTTCTAAATTTCACCCCAATTTCATAATCAAAAACACTCTAAAAGTTAACCTTTAGAGTGTTTTTTTATTGCCTATTTTTGGAATTAACATTAACCGTCTTAACGGCGACGTTTCGTTGCAAGTCCAAGTGATGCAAGGATCATACTTACTCCCATTGCTGTAACTGCTGCTGAGTTATCTTCGCCTGTTTTTGGAAGAGTTTCTGCAGCATAAGCTATTTTAGCTGGTGTTTCTGATCTAACAGTAACATCTGGCTGAACTGGAGCTTTTGGATCAACAGGAGTAACTGGTGTTACTGGATCTGTTGGATCTTCTGGGGTAACTGGGGCAGTTGGGTCAACAGGAGTAACAACTTTACGGTAGATGTGAGTTGTGTTACCATTCTCATCTGTAATTGTCTTACCTGTGAACTCATAACCTGGGATGGAGGTACCTTTGTTTGGTGTTGTACCTTCTTCTTGCGGTGCAATTGGGTTACCTGCTTCGTCAACATGGTTTGTTACAACCTTAGTTACCTTACGGTAGATGTGTGTAGTATTGCCATCTTCATCCGTAACTGTCTTACCTGTGAACTCATAACCTGGGATGGACTTGTTAGGTGTTGTACCCTCTTCTTGCGGTGCAATTGGGTTACCTGCTTCGTCAACATAGTTTGTTACAACCTTCTTAGCAGGTGTTTCTACTTTACGGTAAACGTAAGTTACTTCAGTAGTCTTACCACCTTCAACTGTACCTGTTTCTGAACCTTCCACACGAACAAGCTCATAAGTTGTACCATCTTCTGTAGTGATAGTGTTTGGCTTGTTGTCAGTTGTATCATAAGACTTACCTGCTGGAGCGTTTATTTCATCTTGAACAGGTGACTTAATTACTGTACCATCTTCAGTCACATAGTTCACCACTACGTTACCATTTTGAACGTAAGGGATTGGTGTGTCAATACCTGACTCGTCTGGAGTTGGTGGCACATAACCCTTGCTTGGATCTGTTGGATCAACTGGTTTCAATGGTTCGTTGGTCTTAGGATCTACTGGTGTGAAGCCTAGAACATGTGGAATGGATGGAACTTCACCACCTGGATAAGGTGTTGTTGGATCAAGCGGCTTATCTGGGTTAGTTGGATCGAATGGGTAAGGGATTACTGGGTTAACTGGAGTTGGATTCTCTGGTGTTACAGGAATTTGTGGGATCCAGTTAGCAACTTTCTGGTACTTGTAGATTACTACAGTTGTACCTTCAGCAACTTCACCTGTTTCATTAACTGGGTTACCATTTGGATCTACAGCAGTTGTCTTAGATGGAACCAATACATAACGAACGCCGTCTTTCACAATTTCAGCTGGCTTATCACCTTCATCAGTCGTATCGTATTTGGTACCTGTTACAACTGCGTTCTCATCAAGAACTGGATCTTTCAGAACGTTTGATTCGTTACCTGCTTCAACATAACGGATAACAACTGAACCTGTCTTCACGTTTGGAGTTGGAGCAACAACCTTACGGTAAACATAAGTTACAATCGTTTCACCTTCTACAACCTTGCCTGTTTCTGAACCTTTCGTAAGAACTGGAACAAGCTCGTAAGTAGTACCATCTTCTGTTGTGATAGTAGTTGGTTTGTTATCAGTTGTATCGTAAGCTGTACCTGTTGAGCTAGATGGAGTATCTATTACAGGTGCTTTGATAACCTTACCTTCTGTATCAATGTAATTAACAACAACCGAACCTTTCACTTCTTCGTAAACATAAGTAATTTGTTTATCTTCACCAGAGGTTACTGTTCCATTTTCTTCACCAGTCGTCAAGTTTGGAACAAGTTTATATGTCTTACCATCTTCTGTTGTGATAGTGGTTGGCTTGTTGTCCTCAGTTGAATATGTCTTACCTGGTTCTGCATTCTCTTCATCCTTAATTGGAGATTTGATAACAGTTCCATCTGTTGTCACATAGTTAACTGTTACTGAACCTGTTGGCTCGTAGACGTATTGAACAGTTGTTGTACCTTCAACAACAGTACCTTTCTCAGCAGCTGAAGTGTCTTTCACTTCTTTGTAGAAGTAAGTTACACCATTTTTGGTGATTGTTGATGGTTTGAAATCAAATGTTTCATAGACAGTTCCAGTTGTTGTTTCTGGTGTGTCTACAACATCTGTTGCGATTTTCTCACCCGCAATATTGTAGTACTCAACCACAACATTACCAGTCTTAGCTGCAGGAGTTTCAACTTTACGGTAAACATAAGTTACTTCAGTAGTCTTACCAGATTCAACTTCACCATTTTCAGTACCGATGGTTGCAGTTGGAATCAACTCGTAAGTCTTACCATCTTCAGTAGTGATTGTAGTTGGCTTGTTATCTGTTGTGTTGTACTCAGTTCCTGGTTGAGCATTGGTTTCGTCATTCACAGGTCGCTTGATAACTGTACCGTCTTCTGCAATGTAGTTCACCACTACATTACCTGCTTTTTCATACACATACTGAACTGTTGTCGTTGTTTCTGCTACTTTACCAGTTGTTGGGGCAGACGTGTCTTTTACTTCTTTGTAGTAGTAAACTGTACCATCTTCAGTTGTGATGGTTGCTGGACGGTTGTCTTCGTCTGTGTTGTAGACTGTACCGACAGACGTATCATCTTCGTCAACTACAGTTGTCGCAATCACTTCACCATCTGTATTGTAGTATTCAACCACAACATCCGACTTCACTTCTTCATAGATGTAAGTGACTTCGAGTGTAGTATCTGATTCAACATCACCTGTTTCGTTACCAATGGTTGCACTTGGAACCAGACGATAGACTTTACCATCAGTTGTAGTGATAGTTTCTGGTTTGTTATCTGTCGTATCGTATGAAGTGCCTGGTTGAGCATTGGTTTCGTCATTCACAGGTTGTTTGATAACTGTACCGTCTGCGAGTGTGTAGTTAACTACAATGTTACCTGCTGGCTCGTAGACGTATTGAACAGTTGTAGTACCTTCAACAACAGTACCTTTCTCAGCAGCTGAAGTGTCTTTCACTTCTTTGTAGAAGTAAGTTACACCATCTTTTGTGATTGTTGATGGTTTGAAATCAAATGTTTCATAGACAGTTCCAGTTGTTGTTTCTGGTGTGTCTACAACATCTGTTGCGATTTTCTCACCCGCAATATTGTAGTACTCAACCACAACATTACCAGTCTTAGCTGCAGGAGTTTCAACTTTACGGTAAACATAAGTTACTTCAGTAGTCTTACCAGATTCAACTTCACCATTTTCAGTACCGATAGTTACACTTGGAACCAATTCGTAGGTTGTGCCATCTTCAGTAGTGATTGTAGTTGGCTTGTTATCTGTTGTGTTGTACTCAGTTCCTGGTTGAGCATTGGTTTCGTCATTCACAGGTTGCTTGATAACTGTACCGTCTTCTGTGATGTAGTTCACAACAACATTACCAGCTTTTTCATAGACGTAAGTCACTTGAGTGGTGCCTTCGACAACCTTACCTGTTTCAGAATCTGAGTTAGCCTCTACTTCTTTGTAGTAGTAAACGGTGCCATCTTCTGTTGTGATCTTAGTTGGTTTGTTATCAGTCGTGTCGTAAGTAGTACCTGTTGAAGTTGTCTTGGTATCAACTACTTGTGATGCGATGACGTCGCCAGCAGTGTTTACATAGTTAACGACAACGTCACCCTTAACTTCTTCGTAAATATAAGTGACTTGTGTCACACCTGGAACAACTGTACCTGTTTCATTACCAACTGTAAGTGTTGGAACAAGGCGGTATGTCTTACCATCTGCAGTTGTAATTTCAGTTGGTTTGACATCTCTTGTGTCGTAGGCTGTACCTGTTGAAGTTTCTGGTGTGTCTGTAACAGGCGCTTGAAGAACTGTGCCATCAGTTGTGACATAGTTAACCACTACTGAGCCTTTGACTTCTTTGTAGACGTACGTTACTTCGGTTGTTTTACCTGCTTCTACGGTGCCGGTTTCACTACCGATTGTCGCAGTTGGAATCAACTCATAAGTCTTACCGTCTTCAGTTGTGATAGTGGTTGGCTTGTGATCTGTTGTATCGTATGAAGTGCCTGGTTGAGCATTGGTTTCATCAGCTACAGGACTTGCGATGACTGTGCCATCTTCTGCGATGTAGTTCACAACTACATTACCAGCTTTTTCATACACATACTGAACCGTTGTCGTTGTTTCTGATACTTTACCAGTTGTTGGGGCAGACGTGTCTTTTACTTCTTTGTAGTAATAAACGGTACCATCGTCTGTCGTGATAGTTGCTGGTTTATTGTCTTCATCTGTGTTGTAGACTGTACCGACAGACTTATCATCTTCGTCAACGACAGTTGTCGCAATCACATTACCCTCTGTGTCATAGTATTCAACGATAACGTCGCTCAATACTTCTTCGTAGATGTAAGTGACTTCAAGTGTAGTATCTGATTCAACATCACCTGTTTCGTTACCAATGGTTGCACTTGGAACCAGACGATAGACTTTACCGTCAGTTGTAGTGATGGCGTCTGGTTTATTGTCTGTTGTATCGTAAGCATAACCAGGTGCTTGGTTTGTCTCGTCATTTACAGGATCCTTAAGTACGGTACCGTCTGCCAGTGTGTAGTTCACAACTACATTACCAGCTTTTTCGTAGACGTAGGTCACTTGAGTGGTGCCTTCGACAACCTTACCTGTTTCAGAAGCTGAGTTAGCCTCTACTTCTTTGTAGTAGTAAACGGTACCATCTTCAGTTGTGATCTTAGTTGGTTTGTTATCAGTCGTGTCGTAGGCTGTACCTGTTGAAGTTGTCTTCGTATCTACAACTTGTGATGCGATGACGTCGCCATCGGTATTGATGTAGTTAACAACAACATCACCCTTAACTTCTTCGTAAACATAAGTGACTTGTGTTACACCTGGAACAACTGTACCTGTTTCATTACCAACTGTAAGTGTTGGAACAAGGCGGTATGATTTACCATCTGCAGTTGTAATTTCAGTTGGTTTGACATCTCTTGTGTCGTAGGCTGTACCTGTTGACGTTTCTGGTGTGTCTGTTACAGGATCTTGGATAACTGTACCGTCTGTTGTGACATAGTTAACCACAACTGAACCTTTGACTTCTTTGTAGACGTACGTTACTTCGGTTGTTTTACCTACTTCTACGGTGCCGGTTTCACTACCGATTGTCGCAGTTGGAATCAACTCGTAAGTTTTACCGTCTTCAGTTGTAATCGTTGTTGGCTTGTTATCTGTTGTGTTGTAGTCATAACCTGGTTTCACATTAGTTTCATCAGCTACAGGACTTGCGATGACTGTGCCATCTTCTGCGATGTAGTTCACAACTACATTACCAGCTTTTTCATACACATACTGAACCGTTGTCGTTGTTTCTGATACTTTACCAGTTGTTGGGGCAGACGTGTCTTTTACTTCTTTGTAGTAATAAACGGTACCATCGTCTGTCGTGATAGTTGCTGGTTTATTGTCTTCATCTGTGTTGTAGACTGTACCGACAGACTTATCATCTTCGTCAACGACAGTTGTCGCAATCACATTACCCTCTGTGTCATAGTATTCAACGATAACGTCGCTTAACACCTCTGTGTAGATATAGGTCACTTCGAGTGTCTTACCTGCTTCAACACTACCCGTTTCAGCAGCTGAATCTGCTTGCACTTCTTTCAACTGATACACTTTACCGTCCGCTGCGGTGATTGTTAATGGTTTATTATCCTCTGAAGTCGAGTAAGTAGCACCTGGTTTCCCATTTTCAACATCCATTACCGAATCTTTTAATACAGTGGCTGACGCGTCATCTAGAACATAATTAACCTTAACATGGCCTGCTTTTTGATAAAGGTAAGTGACTTCGGTTACTCCTGGAGCAACTTTACCGGTCTCTGGTGCTGAACCTGTTTTAAGCTCCGTACCCGTTGGCAAGATATAATAAACATCCCCTGTTGTATCTACTACAATTTTTTCTGGTTTATGATCAGTTGTTGAATAGTCTGACCCCGTATCTCCATCATTGGTATCAACAACTTGAGGTGCTAGGGTCGTTCCGTCAGTCGTCTCATAATTGACGATGACATCCCCCTTCACAAGTTCATAGTAATAAGTAACTTCTGTCGTACCCTCTACTACTTTACCAGTTTCTGCACCTTCAACGGCCTTTGGAATACGTTTATAAACTTTACCATCAGTCGTTGTAATCGTTTCTTTTATTTGGTCCCTAGTATCATAAGGCTGACCAACTGGCGTATCACGTTCATCACTCACTGATGGACTAATCTCAGTACCATCCACGGTCTTATAGTTTACCGTCACATTACCTTTGACTAACTCGTAGACATAAGTAACGATTTTCTCACCTTCTGTAACCGTACCTGTCTCATCTGCTGATCCTGTTTGAATCTCTTTATAGCGGTACAATTTGCCATCAGCAGTTGTAATTGTCGTTGGTTTATGATCCGTTGTTGTATAAGGTGTCCCAAGTGATGATTCTGGAGTATCTTCAACCGTATCAGCAACTGTTTTATTGTCCTCAGTTAAACCGGAAATAGGATTGCCATCCTCATCTACATATTTAACCGTTACTTTACCTAAGACTTCTTGATAGACATAGGTAACGGTTTTAGCACCAACACCCACTTCACCAGTTGTTGGCTCTATACCATCTGTTTTGCTCGTATCGGCATGACTGATAAGGTTACCGTCATCTCCTACAGTTCCAACAGGATAGTTACCAGACGCAACCAAACGATAAACACGCTCACCTACTGTAATCTCTGACTGACGTTTATCAGCAGTATCGTAAGGTGTCCATGTCTCTGTTGGATCGGGGCTGTCGATAGCCGTGTCAGCAATGGTATTGCCATTAATATCAACATAAGCAACTAAGACCGAACCATAAGTCTTTTTAATTTGAACGGTTGAACGGTAACCTTCTAAAAAGTTTGTTGAACCATTAACTGCAATAGCCGTTGTTGTTGTAATACTTGAACCACTACGTGCATCAGCTGGCGTTGTTAAACCATACTCAAAGCTAACCATGCTACCTGTTTTTAAAACAACACCAGGATCTGACACCAGCTTGATGGCTGTGACTTTACTATAATCATCGACAACATCTGTCCAACCTGTAAGGTTTGCACCAGATTCATTTGAATCTTGCTCATCTGTTGTGTAGTAAACTGTCCAACCTGTCGGTGCCGTAATTGGTCCTGTTAGGGTTGGAGTAAACTGACTACCTCGTGATTTAGAACCATCAAAAATTTCATCCTGACTATTAGACAATACTGTGATTACTGTCATATCAGAATAGTTTGTTCCTACAGTATTGTTTTGAATAGAAGCTTTAATGGAAACCGTATCGCCTGCTTCAACTCCTGTGGTATCAAAGCTATAGCCACCCGTATATTTAGATTGGTCATAAACAAAGAGTGCCTTAGGAGAAATCCCTTTGATAGTACCGCTGACACCGATAATTGATGTCTCACCAGCTGTATCACCTAAATCTTGATCACCATCCAAGTCCAAGGCATCTTCCCCACCTGAGCGAACAAAGTTACTTAAACTATCAAAAGCCAACCCATAATAAACATTGGTCGTCTTAGTTTCTGTTGGAGAGCCATAAAAATATTCTTGAGTCATGGTGTAATCAACATAAACACCAGCTTCTGTCTCATTAACAGATGTCACACCATCTACAAATGGAATCTTATAAACGGTATAACTTTCTCCATTAATATCAACTTTTTCAGTTTGATAAGTTGATACATCCTTAGATAATTTTGTTGATGGAATACGGAATCCTGTAACTTCCGGCTCTATAATTTCTGTAGTGGGTAAGAACACCGTGGAAATTATGGAGCCTTTTTGAATATAGAAAAAGGTCCCATATGACCTATAATGAAAAGCGACGAAACTCACATTAGAAAGGGTTCATATG
>NZ_JBRUDG010000047.1:0-10372 GCF_053203725.1 Streptococcus porcorum
ACATCGACTGGTATAATTGCCACAGACCACAAGAAAAATTAAAAGGTATGACTCCCTTAGAATTTAGGGAAGCATACCTTCTAAAGACCTAACTTTTTTAACTGTCCATTTTATCTGGGGCTTGACATTCTTACTCTTTTTTCAATTTTCAAACAATTTCATTAGGCAAGCGCTAACTTTTATAGTATAATACTGTGAAAGGAGAATTATCATGAATCCAACTTTCGGTGAAAAAATTGAGCAGGTCAGTTATCATAACCGCTATGGTGTTTATGCGGTCATTCCCAACCTAACTAAAGATCAGATTATTTTAGTTCAAGCTCCTAACGGTGCCTGGTTTCTACCTGGAGGCGAAATCGAAGAAAATGAAGATCATTTTTCAGCCCTTGAACGTGAATTACTTGAAGAACTTGGTTTTTCAGCAACTCTTGGACAATATTATGGACAAGCCGATGAGTATTTTTACTCTAGCCATCGTGATAAATATTTTTACAATCCTGCATACATCTATGAGGTCACTTCTTTTAAAGAAATTAGTCAACCACTTGAGGATTTTAACCATATTGCTTGGTTTCCAGTTGATATGGCTATTGAAAAACTCAAGCGAGGAAGTCATAAATGGGGTATCGAAATATGGAAAAAATCACAGCAAGACTAGTCTCACTCCTAGTTTAGTGCTATAATAGACCTATAAGAAATTGAGGAGGAAAATTATGAAATTAATCAATACAACTCGTAGCCACTCAGCTTTGGTTCGTAGTCAACTGGAAAATACTGACGCTACACTAGTGGAAACTTACTCTGCTGGTAACACAGATGTCATTTTTACACAAGCTCCTAAACACTATGAGTTAGTGATCACCAACAAGCACCGCGCCATTAAAGAAAATGAACTTGAAACAATTCGTGAATTTTTCCTCAAGCGTAAAATCGACAAAACTAGCATTCTGCAAGAACAAATCAAAACAATCCATACTTCTAATTTAATTGAAATTTCCATCCCTATTATTTAAAAGCTGGTTTATCCAGTTTTTTACAATAAAAGACTACAGACTTAATTTTTTTACAACTATACTTCGAGAGATAAGTTCCCTAAAAGGACTTATCTTTTAATATAAAAAAAATGAGATTGTGTTTTACACTCAATCTCATTTTTTTATACTTATTTTTCTTCAAATCCTTCAGCTACTGCTTGAGGGAAATTTTCTTCTACTACTGTAGCACAGTGATCACAGATAAGAGCTTTATAAGGACGTTCAGTCACACTGGTATCGATGCGACGGCAACGGTCGCAAACTTCACCAGCCGCTCTTTCAACAGTAAAGGCAAGGTCTTCAATCACTGTTGCTTCTTCTGGAGCCTCATCTTCTAAGACTGTTAGGTCAGAAACAATCAATAATTGAGCAATATCTGCTTCTAGTGAGTCTAATAGGGCTTTTGTTTCTGTATTCACATAGACAGTCAAATGCGCTTCAAGTGACTTACCAATAACTTTTTCGTTACGTGCTTCTTCCAAAGCTTTTTGCGTTTGCGTACGGAAGTTCATAAAAGCTTCCCATTTTTCAAGTAAGTCTGCCTCATTTGCAAAAGTTTCTACTTCTGGAATTTCGGCTAATTGGACAAACTCCTCTTCTTCATGCTCAAGATAAGACCAGATTTCCTCTGATGTATGTGGAAGGATTGGGGTCAATAGTTTTGTGATTTTCACAAGGATGTCATAAAATACTGTTTGCATTTGACGACGTGCCACAGCATTTGCCCCTTCAATGTAAACAACATCTTTTGCAAAATCAAGATAGAAGGCTGATAAATCAAGAGTCACAAAGTTTACAACGGCCTTATAGATAGCCATAAAGTCATAGTTTTCATAGGCTTTTCGGATTTGTCCCACTAATTTGTTAAACTTAACCATTGTGAATTGATCAACTGATCGAAGATTCTCATAAGCCACTTTATCCGTTGCTGGATTAAAATCAGAGGTATTGGCAATCAAGAAACGTAAAGTATTACGGATTTTACGATAAGTTTCTGATACTTGTGATAAGATCTCCATTGATACACGAACGTCATTTGAGGTATCTACAGAAGTCACCCATAAACGTAAGATTTCTGCTCCAAATTGCTTTTCAACATCACTTGGTAAAATGGTATTACCTAGTGATTTAGACATTTTAAGTCCTTTACCATCAAGAACAAAACCTTGAGATAACACAGCCTTATATGGTGCATGCCCATTAACAGCAACAGAAGTAATCAGAGAAGAATTAAACCAACCACGATATTGATCTGACCCTTCAAGATAAAGATCAGCTGGGTAAGAGAGATGATCACGAGCATTCATCACACCATTCCATGAGCTACCTGAATCAAACCAAACATCCATAATATCTGTTTCTTTGGTGAATTCTCCATTAGGAGAGCCTGGATGAGTAAAGCCTTCAGGAAGAAGTTCTTTAGCATCACGTTGCCACCAAACAATTGAACCATGCTCTTCAAAAAGATTAGCAATGTGGTCGGTTACTTCTTTAGTTAGAATAGCTGTTCCATCCTCAGCATAGAAAATTGGCAGTGGGACACCCCAAGCACGTTGACGTGAAATAACCCAATCACCACGATCACGAATCATATTATAAAGACGTGTTTTTCCCCATCCTGGATAAAAGTTTGTTGCCTCAATTTCATCTAGAATCTCTTGACGGAATTGAGAGACTGAAGCAAACCATTGTGGAACAGCACGCCAAATAATTGGCTTTTTAGTACGCCAATCAAATGGATAAGAGTGGTTAATGACCTCACTGGCAAGAAGTAAATCTCCCAACTTCTCCTTAACAGTAGGAACAACCTTATCATAAAATTGCCCTGCCAAATCTGGACCTGCATTTTCCATCATGATCCCACGACTATCAACTGTAACTGCAACTTCTAAATTATACTTGATACCAACATTATAGTCATCCTCACCAAAACCTGGGGCTGTATGAACAATACCTGTACCAGAATCTGTTGTGACATGATCACCTAAGATAACTAATTCTTCAACTTCTGTATCCCAAGGGTGTTCTGTTACAATGTATTCTAATTCAGACCCCTTATAAGTAGCAATGATTTCAAATTGTTCCCAACCAAATTTAGTGGCTAGTTGATCTACCAAAGCTTCTGCTACCACATACTGACGATCTTGTCCATTTGGTTTCACAGAAACATAAGTCATATCAGGTCCGACTGTCAAACCACGAGAGGCGGTGATGGTAAATGGTGTCGTCGTCCATACCACGATATAAGTCCCCTGATCAAGAACCCCTTTACCGTCTTTAACTTTGTTCGCATAATAAAGTGATGTTGAATCAATATCATGGTATTCAATCTCAGCTTCTGCAAGAGCCGATTCAGATGACCATGACCAATAAACTGGCTTAGCCCCACGATAAATATAGCCTTTATCTGCCATACTACCAAACACACGAATTTGAGCCGCCTCATAATCTTTTGTTAAGGTAATATAAGGATTTTCCCAGTCCCCAAGGACACCTAAGCGTTTGAAATCTGTACGCTGTTTATCAACTTGGCTTAGGGCATAATCCTTACACATTTCAAGATAAGCCACTAAATCCATCTCTTTACGCTTAACACCTTGTTTAGCTAAGACCTGTTCAATCGGAAGACCGTGAGTATCCCATCCTGGAACATAAGGAGCACGGAATCCCATCATTGATTTAGAACGGATAATAATATCTTTAGAAATTTTATTCAAGGCATGACCAACATGAATATTACCATTCGCATATGGGGGGCCGTCATGTAAATGAAAGGCTGGTTTTCCTTCATTAAGTTCTTGACGACGGGCATAAATATTTGCTTCATCCCAAGCCGCTTGCCATTGTGGCTCTTTATTGGGTAAGCCAGCTCGCATTGGAAAAGCCGTTTTTCCAAGATTCAGTGTTTCTTTTAATTTCATATCTACCTCTCAATATATAAAAAGAGCTTTCATCAAAAAGGACGAAAGCTCGTGGTACCACCTTAGTTTGGACTCCTACTACGAAAAGTCCCTCTTATGCTCTTAAGGCGAGCTCACCTTTTATCCTACTGTCCTTCAGATAAAATACCAACAAAATGATAATAACAGATACAGGGATTGCAGGGCTCACACCATCTCCTACTCGCTAAAAATATGTATCTGATACCGTATTTTTGTTATTAGTCTTGATTAAAATTGATTTTAAAAGTTTGTGTATCCCCTAAATTAGGTTCTGTTGGCTCCACATCATCAAAGGTAATAAATGACTCAGAAGGAATTTCAGTCACAACTTGTTCTGATACTTCCTCTTGGATAGCCTGTGACTCTAATTCAGCATGTGCTTCTTCTTTTAAAGCCATTTCAACTTTTTGATTGCTTTCTGCAACACGACGTTGAAGTTCTTCCATCTCTTCTGCTGTAAACTGACGAGTAGCATCGAAGGATTCAAAATCAGAAGTTTCATCTAAAACATGCTCATCTAAAACTTTTTCTACTACTTCTCTAAATGCAGCATCTGAATTTTGTAAATAGACAGCTGTTGGCTTCAATAACTCTGCCCACTCTGGAGCGTTGATCAAGCCAAGCTGACCTTCTACTGAAGCAAGCAAACGTTGATGGAAAACACGACTTTGACGCTTCAAATCCTCAGTTTCTACAGCAATGCGTTTTGCCTCATCTGTAGCATCACGTAAAATTTCATTAGCTTTGAGTTTTGCTTCATCAACCAAGCGTGTTGATTCATAATTTGCTTTATTCAACATATTTTCAGACTCTGTTAAAGCTGATGACTTCACTTTCTCTGCTGTTTCTTGAGCTAGAATAACTGACTGGCTCAATGATTCTTTCATATCATCAAAATAAAGAATCTTTTCTTCTAAACTTTTAATACGATCAGCTTGTTCACGATTTTTGCGAACCAATTCCTCAAAATCATCAACTAAAATATCTAAAAATTCATCAACTTCTTCAACATTATAACCACGAAATTTGGTCGTAAAAGTCTTATCTTTAATATCTACTGCTGTAATTGCCATGCTTGTCTCCTTATTATTTTAGGTCTTTTCTATTCTAATTTTATGTTTACCGCTTTTTGTCAATCCCAAATCAGACGTTAAATAAAATCGTCCAAAACCTCTAACGCTAATCAAATCACCAATGCTCAACATGACAGAAGATTTTGTCATAACACGATAATTTAGTTTCACTTTTTCAGTTGTAATCAATTTTAAGGCCTGACTACGTGATAATTTTAATACGCTTGATAAGACTTTGTCAAGTCTTAAACTGGATAAAATCAGATCTTTAGTGTCTCTTTCTTCATAGGATACAATAGACTGACTGTAATCAACTTCATTTAATTGAACAGATACTCTAGAGATCTTAGTAATTTCAGAGACAAAATGGCTAGATAATCTTTGATCCACAAACACTTGTGCCCTGCCATCTTCGACTAAAATATCACCAAAAACTGTTCGTTTCACGCCCATCTGATGTAATAAAGCTCCTAGAATTTGACGATGTTCCAATTGATTAAATTTATTTGCATATTTAATCTCCAGCAGAGCGATTTCAAAATCTTTTTTCTCTAAAATATAGTAGTCAGGTGCAACAATGACACGAGCATATTCTCGTGTCATATATTGATTTGATGAAAAACATTTTAATCCTGATCTATTAGCAAGTACTTGATAAATTTCGACCTGTCTAGGATTGATAAAAGGTGTCAATAACAAACTGTAGCGCGTTTCAACAAAACGAATATCATTTTCTACTTTTTCAACGAAAGCCAGTTCATCTTTACTAAAATGTTGGGTCAGTGAGTGTTCCATTTTATCTATATCAACACCATAATCAAGAGTCGTCCTAGAAAATTCAACAAAAATAGTGCTACTAAAATTGTAAAATCTAAACCAGCAAACTGCAAATTCAATCTCCTAAGAGGTGTTATAACAGGAGAGACTATATTTTCTAACCATCTTCCTATACCAGAAGAAGATGCTCCTGGGAACCAAGATAATAAAGCATAGGCAATGAGTAAAAATGAGTAAACATCTAGCAAACGTAATAATACATATATTAAGTATCCAAACATATTTTTATCGACGCTTCATATCATAATCAAAATTATAGTCTTGAGTATTTGAAGATAAGCTAATGTCTTCAGCCTCAACAACAACATTAATTGGGGTCAACAAGTACATTGATGAACCAACCTTTTGTAAGGTTCCGCCTAAAACATGACTAGCTCCATCAATAAAATCTAGACATCGTCTGGCTTGTGCATCTAACATATATTGAAAATCAATCAAGACACACTCTTGAGAAGCTAACAGATCTACAATTTCTGTAGCATCTTCATATTTTTTAGGATATTTTATTGCAATCGTAATCATTTCTTTTTGTGTCAAATAGTTGTCCGGTCCTTGTTTCGGATAGTTAGTGGTTTGTGATTCTCTTGTTCGATAAGAACTTGTTTGTTCATTAGAAGTAAGTTGACGAGCAGTAGCCGCAATTGATTGAGGTCTCTCTGCTGATCTTTGCCTCTGAGTTTCCGTCTTGACTGGTTGCTCTCTCTTTGGAGGCAATTCCTGTCTAACTTCTGGTATAGAAGACTCCTCTTCCACTCTTAGAGAACCTGATAAAGCAGTATCAGATGATTCTTCTAATTCATTTTCTTCATCTGTTTCAAAGTAAGAAACAATTCTATTTAGTCCATTTTTAAACATCATGATCTCTCCATTATTCAAAAAATGCTGTCCCTACTCTAACAAAAGTTGCACCATTTTTAATAGCAATGGGGTAATCTCGTGTCATCCCCATACTCAATTCTGTCAAAGGCATATTAGGAAGTTTTAATGAAGCCAATTGGCAACGTAAAGATTCTGTCTTTGAAAAAATCTCTTGTAATTGCTTATCGTCTGCATCAAATGGCGCCATGGTCATCAAACCAACTAGCTCAATATGTTTTAACTCTTGTAATTCTTCTAAAACAGAAGTAACCTCTGTCGTAGAAAAGCCATGCTTACTTTCTTCACCAGATACATTGACTTGCAAGAAACACTTTATTGTATGTTCGGCACGCTTATCAATTTCTCTTGCCAGCTTGACGGAATCTAGAGCATGAAAATAATCTACCAAATTGATAACATCTTTAACTTTTCTGCGTTGGAGAGTCCCGATAAAATGCCATACCACGTCATCATCATTTAGAACTTGATATTTCTCTAGAAATTTATCGGCACGATTTTCACCAATATGTCGAATACCTGTAGATAAAGCTTGACGTGTGGCAGCAATATCAACATATTTTGTCACTGCAATAACCTTTACAGATTCTGGAGAGCGTTTCGCCTCCAAACACGCAGCTGCAACAGCATTTTCTATATTTTTTTTATTTTGATTTAGATCCATTATTAACGATTTTTAAAGAAAGGCGGTGTTTCTAATTCATCATCTACTTCTGGCTTGCTTGAGAACGTTGAAACTTTTAGCTGACTATCTAACTCTCCCTCAGTTGGGCGTTTGATGTTATCACGTCTTAAATCCCAATTACCAAATGATGATGGCTGTGATTGATTATTAAAATCTTGATAAGCTGAACCTTGTGTTGGCACTTCTACACCACTTGACAGGTCAAAATCATAATTTGGACGACGATTAAAACCTGTTTGAGGCTGAGAATCAGAAGACTCTGATTGTGTTTGACGTACAGGACGAACACCTACTGCGCCAGCTGCTTTTTCTTGGCCAACTCCAGTTGCCACAACAGTAACACGGATTTCATCTTTCATACTGTCATCAATCGAAGTTCCTAACCAAATGTTAACACCATGTCCAGCTGCCTGACTAACAATTTCTGAAGCTTCTTCTGCCTCAATCAATGTCATATCAAGACCACCTGTCACGTTAACGATAACATCTTCGGCACCATCAATAGTTGTTTCAAGTAATGGAGAATAAATTGCCTTACGCGCAGCTTCTACCACACGCTCCTCACCTGAACCAATCCCGATTCCCATAAGTGCATTACCTTTACTTGCCATAACAGTTTTCACATCAGCAAAGTCAAGGTTGATCAACCCTGGACTAGTAATCAAATCGGTAATCCCTTGAACACCTTGTCTAAGAACGTTATCAGCTTCACTCAAAGCTTCAAGAAGTGGTGTCTTTTTATCAACAATTTCAAGGAGATTATTATTTGAAATAATCAATAAAGTATCAACTTGTTCACGCAGCTCAGAAATCCCTTCAACTGCAAAGTTACCACGTTTATTCCCTTCAAAACCAAATGGTCGTGTCACAACAGCAACTGTTAAGGCCCCTAGACTTTTAGCAATACGAGCAATTACTGGAGCAGCTCCTGTACCTGATCCGCCCCCCATGCCTGCTGTGATGAAGACCATATCTGCACCAGTTAATGCTTCAGTCAATGCCTCTTCACTTTCCTCAGCTGCTTTACGACCAACTTCAGGTTGACCTCCAGCACCTAAACCACGAGTTAATTTAGGACCTAACTGAATGACTGTCTCTGCTTTTGAACTACTTAAGGCTTGAATATCTGTGTTAGCTGCAATAAATTCTACACCTGCTACACCTTCTTCAATCATGCGGTTGATAGCGTTTCCTCCGCCACCTCCTACACCGATAACTTTAATAACTGCACCTTGTACTGATGCCGCATCGAATGAAAATGCCATTTTTTATCCTCTCTAATCAAACATACTTCCAAAAATTCCACGTACACGATCTGAAAATTTCGTTTTTGGTTCCGTTGAGTTTACCTCTTGTTGTTGAAGGCGTGTTGTCGGTTCTGCTGGTGGAACTTGATATCCCGTCTCAACTGGAGCTTTTGGCGTTTGATAACGCTCATAATCTCCTACTGAATAAGATTGTTGAGTAGGTTGTTTCACTGGTTGAGTTGGAGCAGAACGATAAATATCAATAGGTTGTTGACGTAACATCGCATCACCGTAAATGGCTCTTTGCGAAATTTCATCAACCTCTGTTAAAGTACCTACATATTCCACCATACCAATCACATTGGCAAAAATAGGATTACGAATTCCAACTTGGTTTGGAACATATAGCTTCACTTGAGTTCCTAAAACTTGCTCAGCTAACTCAACAATACCTGGAAGAATAGCACCCCCACCAACTAAAATAACACCACCTGGTAAATCTAATAAGCGTCCACGCTCTAAATCTTGTCGAACCTGATCTAAGATGTGTTTAAGGCGAGCAGAGATAATCTCAGCTAGATACCGTTCTGTTATTTCAACCGGCTCACGTGCACCTACAACCTCAACTTGGACTGTTTCAGTATCGCTCGCTTGCTCGACATTGGCTTCTCCAAAATTAAATTTCAAAGATTCTGCTGTCTGAAGGGAAGTTTTCAGTACTTTAGAGATGTCTTTAGTAATATAGTCTCCACCTTCAATATAGACATTAGTATATTCTAACTCTTGAGCACGCATAGCTGCAACTGTTGTCTGTCCACCGCCTAAATCAATAACGATGCCTCCAAACTCACGCTCACCTTCATTTAAGATGGAACGTGTCAGAGAAAGAGGGGTAATGATAATATGCTCTGCTTTTATACCAGCTCGCTCTACTGTACGACGTAAGTTGTGGATAATAGTGCTTGGTCCTGTATAAATCAATGCACGCATTTCTAAGCGCGTTCCCATCATTCCTCTTGGATCACGTATACCTGCGAAAGTATCTACAACAAACTCTTTAGGAATAATAGAAATAACCTCTCTGTCTGGAACAATACTCTTTGTCAAGGCAGATTGGATAACACTCTCTACATCTTCATCCTTGATTTCTTTTGTGTCACTAATGATAGGGACCATTCCTTGAGTAGGTTCAATTTGCAAAAGATTTGCAGGTAAGCCTACATTGACTGTTTCAATGGTCATACCTGACTTCTCTTCTGCTTGTTCAATCGCAGTTCTAATAGTTGCAGCTGCCGCCTCAATGTCTACAATGATGCCATCCTTAACACCTGAACTCTTGATGTTACTCACACCGATGACATTCATTTCTCCAGCAATATACTCTGCAACAAGAACTTTAATCGAGCTTGTACCAATATCTAATCCTGTAAAAAAGCCATTTCTAGCCATTCACTCGACCTCTCTATCTCTTCTTACTATTGATTTCTAATACTTCATTTACTGATAAACAATACTGCTTTTTGCAGAATTATTCAGGAAATATTATATCATAAAAAAGGCTCTTTGTCAACTGTAGTGGGTAGATGAAAAGCTAACACCTAGAGAGGACGAAATTCGTTCTCTCTTTCTTTATGTTCAAGGCAATCAAAATCCGTTTTTTAAAGTTTTCAAAGTTCCT
>NZ_JBRUDG010000048.1:0-8903 GCF_053203725.1 Streptococcus porcorum
AACTTTAGGATGGAAATCTCCTATCGATATCAGAAAAGCTTTACTAGGAGCTAGCTCCTAGTAAAGCTTAACAAATGGATAGCTTCAAAATAACATTTTAGGTCTCACATCATTGACAAAGGTACAAGTTTGCAATACTTTTTGATGGTAAAAAAGGTCATTATGTTATACTTACACTTAATATCCAAACCCTGTATCATATTATAGAGGTCAAGATATGAACAAGGATTTACAAACTTATATCGCAAAAAGAATACGACTCAATCGTAAACGTCAAGGAATCAGCCAAGAAGCCTTATCCGAAAGTGCTGGTTTAGGGACAAAAGCTGTGCAACATATTGAAGGACAAAAATATGACTTTAAAATCACAACCCTAGAAAAAGTCATCTTAGCTCTGAATATGACCTACCATGATTTTTTTGATTTCCCCTCAAATGACACCGAAGAAAGCCTCGCAGAACTCATTGACAATATTCGTAGTCTCCCCAAAGAAAAACAAGCCAGTATTATCCAATCGTTTAATGATATTACCAAAAATATGAAGTAGTATAATACAACAAAAATTACAATTATAACCTCTGGTCACCTCCACAATAGTCTCTCTAACTCTAATTCACGTTTTAGGAATTAGAGTTTTTTTGTTGTAAAAGTTGTAAAAATAAAAACTAGAGTAGATTAAACCGCCACTCTAGTCAATATAAAATCTCTCCAAATAGGCTATCCACTCTTTTTGATTTCTTTTATCCTCACTTCTCCAATTCTGTTAAGCTTTCTTGGTAGTCCTCTAAGAGCGCTTTTTCAGTCTCTAGTCCGGACTCTAATTCAGCTAATTTTACCTCTGCCTCATGTAAAGCATCAGATGCCGACGAATCTCTGACATACTCATCAGTTGTGGCTACTGCAGCTGGTGGGGAATAGACCAGTTTTTCTGTTGTTACTTCAGTTTCTGGATAAAAGACAAAACTAGCCATTCCAAGTGGAGTGCCATCATTCCCCCTAAATTGGTAGCCCCCATTCAGCTCTTGAACAAACTTCACAGAAGTTGATAAGCTCCCCAAAGAGAGACGTCCCGAAGCATCTATGGAGATTTCCTTTGTACTCGTCTTCCATAGCCCTGCTACACTTGAAAAATCACCTGATTTCATCGCACTAATATCCATTGTACTTTTTGCTTTCAGAGCTTCAACTTGAGAGACTTGCTCATCTACCTGCGCTTGTAGGTCTTCGACTAAATCTGACTGACTGCTAACACTCGCCCTTGCTTCAAAAATAGAGGAACTCGTATCTTCCAAAGAGGTGGCATTAGAATTAGAAGCTGTTTTTTCTTGACGCATAGAAAAAAATGCAACTACGATGATCACCGTCACGGCTAAAAGCAGAGCTCCTAAAAACATCTTACCGATAGAACGTTTGACTTCTCCTCGTTTGATGGCATCTTTTACTTCATCAGGGCTCAGCGAGCGATGATTGATTTCTTCAAAATACTTTTTCCACTCTTTTTGATTCATGTCCTCTCCTTTATAAAAATCCACCCTCTAGTCATTAGAGTGTGGATTTTTGTGTTATTTTATGAAACGCTACCAAAATCAGAAATCAATAAGGTCCCACCTGAACGTTTCAAAGTGTAATGTCTTGTGCTTGAAAAAGTTGAACTCGTCCCATCGGTATAGTAGGTTCGTGTTTTATAGGCCACATCACAGGTAACGGTATCACCAGATTCTTGAATATTGGTAATGCTATCAGTATAAGAATCATAGCGTGCTACGCCCTCGTTGGCAGAACTATTGATAATCCAGTCACGCACATCAAAATAACTCTGACTACCAGACGTAAAATTAGCAGACACATAGTCCTGTCGAGCTGCTAGCGAACGATTCAGGTCTGAGCGATAGGAGTTGATACGGCTTTCGATCTGACTTCTCAATAAAGCTGTGTCGGTTGTAGAGGAAGGTGCAGGCGTTGGAGCAGCTGAGCTAGCTTGAGGGACCTCAGAACTACTGCTTGAGCTACTACTAGATGAACTGCTTGATGAGCTACTAGTTGACGAAGACGAACTCGTCGATGAGCTTTCTTTTTCACTACTACTCACAACAGTAGTCTGTTGACTGGCTTGATCTGATGATTTTTTATCAAAGTAGAAATACCCCACCACAATAACAGCCAATAAAGCTAAGGCAAGCAAAGGCCAAAACTTACTCGCCCCTTTTTGTGTGTAAGTTGGAAGAGGCTGTGGCGCTACTCCTCCAGTCTGGATGGTTCCGTTTTGCAAAGCTTGTGCCAGTTCGGCTGGTGTCGGTTTTCTACCATTAATTGTCTCAAAGTAGGCTATCCATTCTTCTTTATTCATCATGTTCCCCTAAAACTTATTTTTTTATCATTATCCTTATACTCTAGCAAATATTCTTTTAAATTTCAAGGTCTATTCTTCATAAGAATGTTAATAAATGAATAGTTTATAAAATGCTAGGTATCACCTAGGAATAACCTTACTCGTCAAATGGTAGAACATATCTAAAAGGTGTCTCATTTTCTCCAAGACTTTCAATAGCATCTATTCTCGATAGCCTGTATTCTCCCTTTCCAAAAGGCTCTTTGACAACTATTCCCTTGACTTTAATCGCAAACCATCTGAATCCATCTTCTCGTTCTTGATTAAGAATACCTGAAAATTCTTTTGGAACATCAAAACCTACTGGCGGTAAGGGATTTTCCCCCCTTAAACTGACCACATTCAGCGATTATCCCTTTAAAACTTGCACTCTTTTCCTTATTCAGGAAGATAATTTCCATTCCCTTTCTCCTATAAAAACATTAAGGCTAGTTAGATGAATGTCTTTATACTGTCAACATCCTAGTAAACTTTTACTAGCCATAGCCCAGTATCGTCATCTCTAAGGGCTAAAGCCCAAAGAGATGGCATATCTTTTTCATAAATCTCCTATAGCTCCTCTTAACGAGGGGCTATTTTTGTGACAAGATGAACTTTAAGTTTCACGAAAGGTTGTGTTAAGCCTCGCTTAAGCTGAGCAACTTATACTATAAACATCCTAAAACTTTTCTTTTTCATAAATCTCCTGATCAGGTGGGGCTTTCAGTTCCTGCCTGATCTTTTTTTGCTTACCGCTAAATGGCAAAAAAACTTCCCTCACAAATGTAAGGGAAGTTAGGAGATTTATGAAAAAGAAAAGTTTATTAGGATGACTATAGTATAGCCATAAGAACTTAAAACAAGCTTAAAGAATCTAAAAAAGATTTGCTAGCTTTAATTGAACTGCAAGCGGAAGACTGTGAGAAAATGATAGATTTTCCTCTTGGTCTTCTTGCACTCTTAGTATATTGGTGTAATTGAACTCGCCCTAAAATCCTTGTGAAAATGATGCTCGCTCTTGTGTCATGCGACACGGCGGTCGAGCTCTATTTTCATACGGATTTTTACGGGCTTAGTATCTTGGTTACATCATGCCACCCATCATGTTTGGATCCATAGCTGGAGCTGGTGCGGCTGGCTCTGGTTTGTTGGCAACTACGGCTTCGGTTGTTAAGATAAGGCTAGCAACAGAGGCTGCATTTTGAAGAGCAGAGCGTGTCACTTTGACAGGATCGATAATACCTGCTTCAATCATATTCACCCACTCACCGTCTGCAGCGTTAAAGCCTGTGCCAGCTGGGCTGTTTTTCAACTTATCAATAACAACGGAACCTTCATATCCTGCATTGTAAGCAATTTGACGAACAGGCTCTTCAAGAGCACGTTTAACAATGTTACGACCTGTCGCTTCATCTCCATCTAACTCAAGGCTTGCCACTTTATCAATAACATTGACAAGCGCAGTTCCTCCACCAGCGACAATTCCCTCTTCAACAGCAGCACGAGTAGCGTTTAAAGCATCTTCAATACGGAGTTTCATTTCTTTCAACTCAGTCTCTGTGGCAGCACCAACTTTGATAACAGCTACGCCTCCTGCTAACTTAGCTAAACGTTCTTGCAATTTTTCGCGGTCAAATTCTGATGTTGTCGTCTCAATTTGTGATTTGATGATACCAACACGGTTAGCAATCGCTGTTGCTTCACCTGCTCCTTCAACAATGACTGTTGAGTCCTTATCAACCGTTACACGCGCAGCTTGTCCAAGAACCTGCATGGTCGCATCTTTAAGATCCAGACCCAAATCTTCTGTAATCACTGTCCCGCCTGTTAGGATGGCGATATCCTCAAGCATGGCTTTTCGACGATCACCAAAACCAGGAGCTTTCACTGCCACAACGTTAAACGTACCACGAATTTTGTTTAAAACAAGAGTTGGAAGAGCTTCTCCATCTACATCATCTGCAATAATCAAAAGCGGACGGTTTGTTTTTAGAATTTCTTCTAAAAGAGGAAGAATATCTTGAATATTAGAGATTTTCTTATCTGTCATTAAAATAAATGGATTTTCAAGGTCAGCTACCATTTTTTCGTTGTCTGTCACCATATATTGTGAAAGATAGCCACGATCAAACTGCATGCCTTCTACCACTTCAAGCTCTGTCTCCATACCACGAGACTCTTCGATAGTGATCACACCCTCTTTACCAACACGGTCCATCGCTTCTGATATGTAATCTCCAACCTTTTGACTACGAGAAGAAACTGCTCCAACTTGAGCAATGGCTTCCTTAGTTTCAACTTGTTGTGCTTGCGCTTTTAGCTCATCAACGGCAACGGTAACGGCTGCTTCGATCCCACGGCGGATACCAATTGGATTAGCACCAGCTGTGACGTTTTTCAAACCTTCACGCACAATAGCTTGTGTCAAAATCGTTGCTGTTGTCGTCCCATCTCCTGCGATATCATTGGTTTTTGAAGCTACTTCAGAAACTAATTTAGCTCCCATATTTTCAAAATGATCTTCCAGTTCGATTTCTTTAGCGATGGTCACACCGTCATTTGTGATAAGAGGTGAGCCAAAAGCTTTTTCAAGAACGACATTACGTCCCTTAGGACCTAAGGTTACTTTGACCGTATCTGCTAAAATATCAACTCCACGTACCATACTTTCGCGGGCATCTGCTGAAAATTTAATCTCTTTTGCCATTATATTTCTCTCCTCTTACTCTACAATTGCTAATACATCTGCTTCTCGGATAATGCTTAGTTTTTCACCGTCTTCTTTGACTTCAATACCAGCTAGGCTATCCACTAAAACAGTTTGACCGACAGCAACACTAGGGGCAATCAACTCCCCTGTCAAAGTACGAATCCCTTCACCTACGGCTAGTACTTGAGCTTTTTTAGTCTTTTCTTGACTAGCACCTGCTAGGACAAAGCCACCGACAGTTTCTTCTTTTTCTTCTACAAATTTGACCACTAAACGGTCTCCTAAAGGTTTTAACATCTGTATCCTCCATTCGTTTTAGCACTCATTGATAAAGAGTGCTAATCTTTACCTTTCTTATTGTATCACTTGGTCAAAAATAGTCAAGAAAAAAACATTACAAAAATAGGATAGGAAATTAGCTAAATCTTTAGCCTTTCCTACCCTATCTTTAGTGTAGCTGTTGTCGCTGTTGCTCAAAATCTGCTACCAATTTTTGAAGGTTTAATCTTCCCTTATAGATGCCGTATCCAAAGACTAGCATAGCTAGCCCTGACAGGATTGCCAAAATCCATCCAAAGATTGACAAGATAATATAGTTAGAATGAAAGGAGTATGCAAGGACAATACCTAAACTGGTTAGACTAAAGAGAAGGGTTAACCATCTCCCTAGATTATCTAACATATGTTGTTGGTATTTGATTTCTTGTTCATAACCTTGGATTAATTCTTGTTGACGCATCATTTCACCTTTTCTTAGTAAGACAAACCTGGGTTAAAGAAGCCTGTAATAACCCCAACAAAAGCAATGAGAACTAGAAGCAACATCACTTTAATTGGTGATAGATTTTTCTTAGCCATTAACCACCAGCAAAGGAAGATAAAGAGAGCTGTTAAGAGACCTGGGTAAACCCCATCAAGTTGATCTTGAAGAACAAGGAAAGCTTCTCCTTTAGCGTTTTTCAATTGGAAAGCTGTTTTGACAGGTACCCATGTTGCAGCAACAGCACCAATAACCATACCTCCAACAATAGAAACAGATTTACGGATAGCTTGCCCTTGAGCACCAACAAGAAACTCAACTGCTTTATCTCCTAATTCGTAACCTTTAAAGTAAGCAAACTTCATCCCAAAGTAAGCTAAAAGGTTCCAAACAATAATATAGAAAATCGCACCTACTGGAGAACCACCATTAGATAAACCGAGTGCAATTCCTAAGATAATAGGAATCAAGGTCCCAACGATAAGAGAGTCACCGATACCTGCAACAGGACCCATCAAGCCTGCACGAAGACCATTAATGGTTTCATCATTGACACCATCTGCTCCATTGGCACGCGCTTCTTCAAGACCTGCAGTGATCCCCACGACCAGTGAACCGAGTTGTGGCTCAGTGTTAAAGAAGGCAGTATAGGTTTTAATGGCTTCTGCTTGATCTTCTTTTTTATCATAAAGCTCTTCCACAATTGGAAGCATAGAAGTCAAGTAACCAAAGGTTTGCATATGCTCTTGTGAGAAACAAGTCAGGTGTCCATAATACCAGTGGTGGAATGATTTTGTTAAAGTTTTTTGAGAAATTTTCTTTTGAGCCATCTTAGATATCCTCCTCGTCATCATCTTCAAAATCAACACCTGCTGGCGCAGCTGCTTTCATATTACGCACACTTGCAATTTCATAGAAAATCACTGCAAAAATAAGTGAAATCACCGCACTTGACACCAAGTTGAGGCCAAGGGATGCTGCAAGGGTAAAACCTACAAAAAATGGAATAAAGTCAACTGCTTTTTCAACAATTTGTTTTAATAAAATGGCAATCCCTACACATGGTAATAGTGAACCAACAGTAAAGAGTGTTTTCATTGGGATACCATCCATCGGAAGAGCTTCTTTAAGGAAATTGATTACAATTAAACCGTACTGGGCATAACCTATACTTTTTATGGACATCATTGCCACCCCACTGGATAGTGATCAAGATTAGTCCGTGTCACCAAGCCTACTCCGACTTTGATGTCCTTATCAACTGATTTTCCATTTAAGAGATTATAAGTTGTTGCAATAGCCTTTTCTCCCATCGTCATCGGCGATTGGTAAACACTTGCCTTCACTAAGGATTCTGTTGCTAAAAGTTCCTTGATGTCTGGCGAGCCATCCACGCTATAGATGCCAACATCTGATTTCCCTGATTTTTTAACAGCAGCTAGGGCACCGATAGCACTTCTATCGTTAATAGCCATAATCGTATCAAATATTACTCCTTCTTTCATAACTTTTGAAACCAATGGCATACTCACCTCCGTTTGTCCTAGACCATTTTGCTCTGAAATGATATGATAGCCCTTATCATCTCCTAAGCCATCCTTAAAGCCTCGAAGGCGCTCTTTGGTTGATAAAACATTGGGATGCTCTAAAACCAAAATGTTAGCTGATGATTTTTGACGCTTCAACTCCTGAGATAAAAGAAGCCCTGCTTGGTAATTATCAGACTGAATCGTACTATCTGCCACAGAAGAATCCGACAGTTGATTATCCACAACAATCAGTTTAATTCCTTGTTTTTTAGCACGTTTTAATGTTTTGAGTAGCAAGGCATGGTCACTCTGAACAGGATTTAAAATAATAGCATCCATCTTTTCATCCATAAAATACTCGATTTGCTGAACTTGCTTATCAATATTCAAAGCAGGATCTCTTAAATATAATTTATCTCCTGAAAGAGCCACTGCCTTTTCAATTTCAGAGTTCACCATCTGATAAAACTCATTATTTAAGGTCATATAGGAAACCCCTATTTTTTCTTGAGTCGAATAGGACTCTTGAAAACGATAGGTCAGATAAATCCAGCCAACCACTACTATAGACAATAACAAGCTAAACCCTATCAAAACTTTTTTCACAAGATCCCCTTTCTTTTGATTTACTCATTTTATTATAACACGTTTTTAAGAGGAAAAATCAAAGACAAAAAAGAGGTTTAACACCTCTTTTTGTCTTATCGTTAGTTTTGATTGTCCTAAAAATCTGATGATATTTTTAAAATAGTCGGAATTTACCTTCATTGAGATGACAGATAGTAAAACTCTTCGCCTAGATCCCTCCCTTATGATTAAAAGGGGAGGTCTTCTCCTTCCAAAACAAGATCTGCTAAATCATCTTGTCCTTTATTTTCTCGCATCGCACGCTGTGCTCGACTTTCCAGAAGTTGATAACTTTGACCTAAGACCTCCGTGACATAGTGTGTTGTACCATTTTTGTCATACTTTCTTGTCCTAATCTCACCATCAAGAGAAATTAAGCTTCCTTTACTCGCATAACTAGCTAGGCTTTCTGCGGTTTTCCCCCAGAAGACGGCATTCACAAAGTCCGCCTCTCGCTCACCATTTGCTCCTTTATAACGGCGGTTAACTGCTAGTGTCAAGCGTGTCACACTTTTATCTGTACTCGTTTTTACCATCTCTGGTGTCGCTGTCAAACGACCAATCATAATCACTTTATTATACATTTTTCATCCTCCTACTGATTTATTCGAAAATGAAAAAGAAAAAGGAAAAGATTGTCAAGCCCCAGATAAAATGGACAGTTAAAAAAGTTAGGTCTTTAGAAGGTATGCTTCTCTAAATTCTAAGGGAGTCATACCTTTTAATTTTTCTTGTGGTCTGTGGCAATTATACCAGTCGATGTATTCCCTGATTTGTTGGACGAGGGCTTCCCTATCCTCAGGCGGAAATAGTCTCAAGGATTCACTCTTCAAGTGGGAAAAGAAATTCTCACATGCCGCATTATCATAACAATTTCCCTTGCTAGAATGAGAAATGGTCACACCGTAT
>NZ_JBRUDG010000049.1:0-8783 GCF_053203725.1 Streptococcus porcorum
AAATAGCGAAGATTTTGTGATATACTAGTCATGAGAAGATTCCTTTTTGATGAGTGGTGGTACTCTTATCATATCAGGGAATCTTCTTTTTGACTTCTAGAAGTCTCACATCTATTGTAACGCTACAGCCAGAGGTATCTAGCATAGAGATAAGTATTGAAAAAATAGATGATTTTTGATAAACTAGGTAGAAAGACAATTAAGGAGACAAGATGACGGAACGTGGTTTATTGATTGTTTTCTCAGGCCCATCAGGTGTGGGAAAAGGGACAGTCAGACAAGAAATTTTTAGTCACCCAGGCAATAAATTTGAATATTCAGTATCAATGACGACACGTCCACAACGTCCAGGTGAGGTTGATGGTGTAGACTATCATTTCCGTACGCGCGAAGAGTTTGAAGAACTCATCAAGCAAGGGCAGATGTTAGAGTATGCTGAGTATGTTGGAAATTATTATGGCACGCCCTTAACCTATGTCAATGAGACCTTAGATAAAGGGATTGATGTTTTCCTTGAAATTGAAGTACAAGGAGCGCTTCAAGTTAAATCAAAAGTGCCAGATGGTGTCTTTATTTTTTTAACGCCACCTGATTTAGAAGAATTAAAAGGTCGTCTTGTTGGACGTGGTACAGATAGCGCAGATGTCATTCACCAACGTATTGAACGTGCTAAAGAAGAGATTGCCTTGATGCGTGAGTATGATTATGCCGTTGTTAACGATGAGGTTCCTTTGGCAGCGGAGCGTGTGAAACGCATTATTGAAGCAGAACATTTTCGTGTTGATCGTGTCATCGGACGTTATACGGATATGGTTGCTATTGAGACAAAAAGATAAAAATAGAAAAGTGGTAAAAAGTTATGATGTTAAAACCGTCTATTGATAAGTTGTTGGACAAGGTACCATCAAAGTACTCTCTTGTCATTTTACAAGCAAAACGTGCACATGAATTAGAAGCAGGTGCAGAGCCTACTCAAGAGTTTAAATCTGTGAAATCTACCTTGCGTGCCTTAGAGGAAATTGAGTCTGGTAATGTTGTGGTTCATCCAGATCCAGAGTCTAAGCGCCAAGCTGTTCGCCGTCGTGCAGAGGAGGCTCGCTTAGCAGCAGAAGAGGAAGAACGTAAAATCAAAGAACAGATTGCAAAAGAAAAAGAAGAAGAAGGAGAAAAAATCTAAGGTTGCTTCAATCTTAGATTTTTCAATTCAATCGCTAAAGGAAGGATAGGAGGAGAGAGATGCCTAAAATTGCTAAAGTTATTGTGGATATTCCACTACAGCAGACGGATAAACCCTTCTCTTACCTTGTTCCAGAAGGGACTTTTATTGCTGAGGGGATGCGTGTTCATGTTCCATTTGGACGTGGCAATCGGCTTTTACAAGGATTTGTGGTTGGCTTTGAGGAAAATGAGGGGAAAGAGTTAAAAACGATTGGTGAGGTTCTTGACTTAGAACCAGTTTTGAGCCAAGAACAGCTCTTTTTAGCAGATCAAATAAGAAAAACTGTTTTTTCTTATAAAGTCTCCATCTTAAAAGCTATGCTGCCAAATCTACTACAGTCAACCTATGACAAATGGTTAGAAGCTGAGGAGGCCTTATCTGAGGAGGACAGGAGTGTACTTTTTCAAGGAAAATCGGGTATTTTATTTTCAGACTTATCACCTGTTTTAAGAGAGAAAGCTGCGCAATTCGTTAGCCAAGGAAAAATCAAGGTGACGTATCTGGCAAAAGATAAGCAAACGATTAAAACTGAAAAACACTATCAAGTTAAGGTGTCTAGATTACAGGAGCATACTATTAGTAATCGGGCGAAGAAACGTCAGCAGTTAAAGGACTATCTTTTACTAAAATCCTCTTATAAAGGCACCTTAAAGGAATTATATGACTTATTTTCTCGTGATGTCGTGACTTATTTTGTCAAAGAAGGTTTACTAGAGGTGGTAGAGGTTGCTGTTAACCGCAGTGATATCTATTTTGAGGGGATAGAAAAAGAGACTTTCCTTGCCTTAAATGAAGAGCAGAATCAAGCAGTTGAAGCTATCCTTTCTCAAGTAGGGGAAAATCGTCCGACTCTCTTACAAGGGATTACTGGTAGTGGCAAAACAGAAGTCTATCTTCATGTTATTGATCGGGTACTGAGGATGGGGAAAACAGCGATTGTCCTGGTTCCTGAGATTTCTCTAACCCCTCAGATGACGAAGCGTTTTATTTCTCGATTTGGAGAAAAGGTAGCGATTTTACACTCAGGCTTGTCTGATGGTGAGAAATATGATGAATGGCGCAAGATAAAAAATAAGGAGGCTCAAGTAGTAGTTGGAGCTAGATCTGCAATCTTTGCGCCCTTAGATAATATTGGTGCCATTATAATTGACGAGGAGCATGAAGCCTCCTATAAACAAGAGTCTAATCCTAGATATCATGCTCGTGATGTTGCTATTTTACGTGCCAATTATCATGGGGCTAGTTTGGTTTTAGGGAGTGCGACACCAAGCATTGAAAGTCGTGCACGGGCCAGTAAAGGGGTCTATCGTCATCTTTTACTGACCAAGCGTGCAAATCCTTTGGCGCAGATTCCAGATGTGGCTATTGTTGATTTTAGGGACTATATTGGACAACAAGAACTCTCTAATTTCACGCCTCCTTTGTTAGAAAAGATAGGAGAGCGTTTGGCTAAGAAAGAGCAGATTGTCTTAATGCTAAATCGACGTGGTTATTCCAGTTTTGTCATGTGTCGTGATTGTGCTTATGTGGATACTTGTCCTAATTGTGATATTTCCTTGACGCTCCACATGGATACCAAGACGATGAATTGCCATTATTGTGCTTATGAAAAGTCTATCCCAAGGCTATGCCCTAATTGTCATTCTAGAAGTATCCGTTATTATGGAACAGGTACTCAAAAGGCTTATGATGAGTTATTAGAATCTTTTCCGAGTGCTAGGGTCATTCGGATGGATGTTGATACAACACGTCAAAAAGGGGCTCATGAGACTTTGTTGGATCAGTTTGGAAAAGGAGAGGCTGATATTTTATTGGGAACTCAGATGATTGCTAAGGGCTTGGATTTTCCTAATGTAACCTTAGTAGGCGTTCTAAATGCAGATACGGCTTTAAATCTACCAGATTTTAGATCAAGTGAGCGTACTTTTCAACTTTTAACGCAAGTAGCTGGTCGTGCTGGTCGTGCAGACAAGGCTGGCGAAGTTCTTATCCAAACTTATAATCCAAAGCATTATGCCATTGCCCTAGCAAAAGAGCAGGACTATGAGGCATTTTATCGTCATGAGATGGCTATTCGCCATCAAATGCAGTATCCTCCCTACTACTATACGGTTGGACTGACCTTATCTCACAAAGATGAAGGAGTGGTGACGCAAAAAAGTTATGAGGTACTAGCCTTGTTGAAAGAATATTTGTCTTTGCAAGCCAAGTTTTTAGGACCAGCTCCAAAACCTATTGCAAGAACCCACAACCTTTACCATTATCAAGTCATGATCAAGTATCGTTTTGAGGATCATTTGGAGGAGGCTCTAAATCAGATTTTAGCTTGGACTCAGCTTCCAGATCAAAAAGATTTACGCTTGATTATTGACCATGAGCCACAGAATTTTGTCTAATACATGGCTGTGGTATAATAGAAAAAAGAATTTAGAGGTATGACATGACAAAATTGATTTTTATGGGAACACCAGATTTTTCTGCGACTGTCCTAGATGGCTTGTTATCACGTTCAGACTATCAGATTTTAGCTGTGGTGACACAACCTGATCGCGCAGTGGGACGTAAAAGAGAAATAAAGATGACGCCTGTCAAAGAGTTGGCACTTGAAAAAGGCTTGCCAATCTATCAACCAGAAAAACTATCAGGCAGTCCAGAGATGGATGAGTTGATGGCACTAGGTGCAGATGGTATTGTGACAGCAGCTTTTGGGCAGTTTTTACCAGAAAAACTCTTGCAATCTGTTTCCTTTTCAGTTAACGTACATGCTTCGCTTCTACCCAAATATCGTGGAGGAGCCCCAATTCACTATGCAATTATTAATGGGGAAAAAGAAGCAGGAGTGACCATTATGGAGATGGTTAAGAAGATGGATGCCGGAGATATGATTTCAAAACGTGCTATTCCCATCACAGATGAGGATAATGTTGGGACCATGTTTGCCAAATTAGCAGTGGTTGGACGTGATTTGCTTCTTGATACCCTTCCAGATTATATAGCAGGCCATTTGAAGCCTGAGCCTCAAGATGAGAGTCAGGCTACATTTTCTCCTAATATCACAGCAGAAGAGGAAAGTTTGGAATGGTCTAAGAGTTCGTGTGAGCTCTTTAATCAGATTAGAGGGATGTACCCGTGGCCAGTAGCTCATACGCTTTACCAAGGAAAACGCTTTAAAATTTATGAAGCCACTCCAGTTGAAGGGGAAGGGATTCCTGGTCAGGTGATTGAAAAAACTAAGAAGAGTCTAATTGTAGCAGCAGGAAATGGCGCTTTATCGCTGAAAACAGTACAGCCTGCTGGTAAGCCTAAGATGGCAGTTGTGGACTTTTTAAATGGTGTTGGGCGTGAGATACAAGTAGGTGATCAATTTGGCCAGTGATTGGAAAAAGACAAGTCGTGGACAGGCTCTTCAGATTTTAGAAGAAGTTTTTGGAGATGGAGCATATTCTAATATCGCTCTGAATAAGCAGTTAACACAATCACACCTATCTGACAAAGACAAAGGTTTGGTTACTGAGATCGTTTATGGGACAGTTGCTAGAAAACTGACGTTAGAATGGCATCTAGCTTATTTTATTGAGGATCGTGATCGCTTGGAGCCATGGGTTTATACCCTTTTGTTACTGAGTCTCTACCAAATGCTTTACTTAGATAAGGTCCCTAATCATGCCATTGTAAATGATGCGGTTACCATTGCTAAAAATCGTGGTAATAAAAAAGGTGTAGAGAAACTGGTTAACGCTGTCTTACGCCGCATTGAGCGTGAAGGTGTTAGAGATTTTTCAACGATTAAACGCATCAATAAGCGCTATTCCATCCAATATTCTTTGCCGGTTTGGTTAGTAAAAAAATTGATTGAGCAGTTTGGAGTAGAGCGGGCAGAAGCTATTTTTAAGAGTTTATTTGTTAGAAATAAAGCTAGTGTTCGTGTTGCAAAGGTATCGGATTTGGAGTGCTTGGCACAGGCTACCCAGTCAGAAAAGTCTATCTTGTCACCGGTAGGCTTAGTCAAATCATCAGGACATTTTGCAGCTAGTCAAGCCTTTAAAAATGGACAAATAACTATCCAAGATGAAACGAGTCAGTTGGTAGCACCTACTTTAGAAATAGAGGGGTGGGAGACCATGCTTGATGCTTGTAGCGCACCAGGTGGAAAAACGGTTCATATGGCTTCTTATTTAACCAGCGGTCATATTACAGCACTTGATCTCTATGATCATAAATTAGCTCTCGTAAATGAAAACGCTCAACGAATGGGAGTAGCCGATAAGATTAGTACACAGAAGTTAGATGCGACGCAAGTGCATGCACATTTTCCAAAAGAGCATTTTGATAAAATTTTAGTTGATGCTCCCTGCTCTGGGATTGGTCTTATTCGTCGTAAACCAGATATTAAATATAATAAAGATAATCAAGATTTTCTGTCTTTACAGAAAATTCAATTGGAAATCCTATCTAGCGTTTGTCAAACACTAAAAAAAGGTGGTATAATAACCTATAGCACTTGTACTATTTTTAACGAGGAAAATCAAGATGTGATCGCCAAATTTTTAGAACAGCACCCTGATTTTGAACAAGTAGCACTTAAACATCCCAAATCAGAGATTGTTGTGGAAGGTTGTTTAATGATCACACCTGAACAATTTATGACAGATGGTTTTTTCATAGCTCAGCTAAGAAAAAAACTATAAACTGTTGAAGGAGGAACCTGACCTAGTCAGAATAATCATAGTATGAAAATTTCAGTTTTAACAGATATTGGACAAAAACGTTCAAGTAATCAAGACTATGTTAATAAATATGTTAATAAATCAGGGGTTACACTGATCGTTTTAGCCGATGGCATGGGTGGACACAGAGCGGGGAATATCGCTAGCGAATTGACTGTAACAGAATTTGGTTGTGCATGGGTAGATACTGATTATCAAGACCCAAACAGCATCATGGACTGGCTTAGAATGATGGTTGACGTGGTGAATCGTCGCGTTCATGAGTTAGGACAAGATGAAGAGTTTAAAGGTATGGGGACAACTGTAGAAGCAGCGGCTATTATTGGTAGTCACTTGGTTTATGCTCATGTTGGAGATTCTCGTATCAGCCTCATTAGAGATCAATCTTATACACAGTTAACGAGTGATCATTCTTTGGTGAACGCTTTGGTTAAAGCTGGTCAAATTACTCCAGAAGAAGCAGAGGTACATCCTCAAAAAAATATTATCACACAGTCCATCGGACAAGCCAATCCTGTTGAGGTTGATTTAGAGGAAGTAGGACTCTTATCAGGAGATCTTATTTTGATGAACAGTGACGGTTTAACCAATATGGTGTCTTCGCAAGAAATCACAGAGATTCTTCAAAATTCAGAAATGACCTTAGATACCAAAGCCCAGACACTTATTGATAAAGCCAATCAAGCAGGAGGTTTTGATAATATTACAGTTGCTCTCGTAGAAGTTGAAAGTGAGGATAAGTAATGATCCAGATTGGCAAATTATTTGCTGGGCGTTACCGTATTCTTAAATCAATCGGTCGTGGAGGCATGGCTGATGTGTATTTGGCAAATGATTTGATTCTGGATAATGAAGAAGTAGCTATTAAAGTTCTTCGGACAAATTATCAAACAGATCAGGTTGCTGTGACACGATTTCAGCGTGAGGCGCGTGCCATGGCTGAATTGGATCATCCTAATATTGTGTCGATTCGTGATATTGGTGAAGAAGACGGTCAGCAATTTTTAGTAATGGAATATGTTGATGGCGAGGACTTAAAAAAATATCTGCAAGATCATGCTCCGCTTTCTAATCAAGTCGCTGTCAGGATAATGCAAGAAGTCTTGTCTGCTATGACTCTAGCCCATCAAAAAGGGATTATCCACAGGGATTTAAAACCACAAAATGTCTTGTTAACACGAGACGGGCATGCTAAGGTAACTGATTTTGGTATTGCTGTTGCTTTTGCAGAGACGAGTTTAACCCAGACTAATTCGATGTTAGGAAGTGTGCATTATTTATCACCTGAGCAAGCTAGAGGCTCGAAGGCAACAGTTCAAAGTGATATTTATGCTATGGGGATTATGTTGTTTGAAATGTTGACGGGGCACATTCCTTATGATGGTGATAGTGCTGTCACGATAGCGTTGCAACATTTTCAAAAACCTCTACCATCAATTTTATCCGAAAATCCTACTGTTCCTCAACCATTGGAGAATGTTGTTATTCAAGCAACTGCTAAAAAATTAACGAATCGTTATCAGTCAACGATGGATATGCTGATGGATTTACGGACGTGTTTACATCCTAGTCGAGCTAAAGAAGCTAAAGTAAAAATTGAAGATCAGACTGACACACGAATTTTACCTAAAGCTGAGCCTAGCACAGCCATAACCAGTAGGGATCAACTGTTAAAAACACAGTCCAATAAAAAGCTAGGTTCCGATAAAGCACTGGATGCTTTGCCAGAGGCTGAAAACGCTACTACAAAAACTTCCAAGAAACCTGTTAAAAAGAAAAAGCGTGGCTTCCTAAGAGCTATGTTAACCATGTTACTTTTCTTGGTTTTAGCTAGTTCAGCTGCTTTTGCTTATTTTGCTTTTACTGGTCCCTCTACTGTTCAAGTTCCAGATGTCACTGGTAAAACATTGGAAGCGGCGAAATCAGAACTGGAAGCACAGGGATTTATAGTAGGAACGGTTTCAGAATCAGCTAGTGACAGTGTGGAGTCGGGGATAGTCATCTCTACGGATCCTAAAGCAGGAACTTCCCGAAAATCTGGTGCTACTGTTGGCATCACTGTTTCTAAAGGGATTAGTGGGATAACTTTAAAAGATTATGTGGGACAAGACTATGAAACAGTAAAAAGTGAGTTAATATCAGAATATGGTATAGATGAGAGCCGTATTGTTAAAAAAGAAGTTTCCACGAGTGAGTACACAGAAGGAACAATTATTGATCAAACTCCTTCCGCAAATAATACATTTACTGTAAACGGAAGTGACCAAATTGTATTTAAAGTAGCAGTTGAAGACATGGTATCTATTCCAAATCTGGTTGGGATGACTTACGCGGATGCTAAGAGTATTCTACAAGATTTAGGAATAAAGTCATCTCGAATTAAAACAGATATTAGTAATCCCTCTAGTCAAGCCATTGTGTATGCTCACTATCCTTATTATGGGGAGCAGTTTAGCCTAGGTTCAAATGATAATATTACCTTGTACTTGTCAGAGGAAACTGAAGACTCCTCTAGTACAGAGGAAGTACAAAGCTACAGTGAGAGCGCAAGTAGCAGTTCAAGTTCATCATCTAGTTCTCATTCTAAGACCAGTTCGGATTCTAGTACAGATACGACAATGACTGAAACAGACTCTAGTACAGATACAGAAAGTAGTTCAACTGAGTAGTGAATATAGAAGCTTTTAGATTTTTCTAAAAGCTTTTTATGTTCGGCTCTATAATTTCTGTAGTGGGTAAGAACACCGTGGAAATTATGGAGCCTTTTTGAATATAGAAAAAGGTCCCATATGACCTATAATGAAAAGCGACGAAACTCACATTAGAAAGGGTTCATA